>NZ_VILC01000049.1:0-6722 GCF_009712065.1 Aphanizomenon sp. UHCC 0183
GGAAATTGAGCCATAATTCCTCATTCCTTGTTGTTCACTTCCAGATTTAGACAATTTGGGATTTTAGATTTCAGATTGATAATTTATTTCACATTCCCGGGAAAGACGTAAATCTAGTTACCCAAACCTAAAATTGAAAATTTTTGTTTAATCTGTTTTCAAGATAATGGTTTTATACCTGAAAATTCTGTCGCATTCATCACTAAATGCAGAATTTTCTGCGAGAAATTTCTAAAACAACTTGTTTTCAATTAAACAGGGAATTTTTTTAAAATTTATAGCAAACCCAGGAGGTTAAGACATCAATAGATAATGAAACTCCTACTCAAACAGGATTTTACCTATTTCTTCCTTCTTTCTTCTGCCTTCGTGTTTTTTGTTTCTATCCCTACGGGACGCGAACGTGGTTCATTAATTCCTAACTACTTTTAAGCGGAGTGCTGATTTTACATTATTTGAGTGTTGAACTCGAAACAGTCTCAATTCAACACTCATCAACTCAGCACTCAACGCTGGATGCACGTCACTACTTAGTCATAGTTAAAGTCCGACGTTTAGTTACCAATTGGTAGGATTCAATGATGTCATTTTCCACCCAGTCATGGAACTTATCAATGCCGATACCACATTCATAACCTGCGTTGACTTCACGGGCATCTTCTTTCATCCGTTTGAGGGAATCAAGGACACCTTCATAAACTACCTTATTGTGACGACGGACGCGCACTTTACAGTTGCGAACGAGTTTACCAGATTGCACATAACAACCGGCAACTGCACCACGACCAACTGGGAAGACAGCACGAACTTCTGTTTGTCCTAAAGGTTCTTCCACCAGTTCGGGTTCGAGTAGACCTTCTAAAGCACCTTGGATATCTTCCAAGAGTTTGTAGATGATGTTATATTCTCGAACATCTACACCTGCTTCATCCGCAGCCTGTCTAGCTCCACTGGCGTAAGTGGTGTTGAAACCAATAATTACAGCGTTACTGGCAGCAGCTAAGTCTATGTCTGTTTCGGTGATTTCTCCAGCGGTAGCTAGGAGCATCCGAATTTGGACTTCGTTTTGCGGAATTTGGCGCAGAGAGCCGATAATGGCTTCCACAGAACCTTGTACGTCGCCTTTGAGGATGAGGTTGAGTTCTTTTAACTCGCCTTCTTGTGCTTGTGCTGACAGGGTAGTGAGGGTGACACGACCTTGTAACAATCGAGACTGACGTTGCTTGTCGGCGCGATCGCTGGCTATAGAACGAGCTTCTTTTTCGTTTTCATAGACCTCGAAATCATCACCGGCAGCAGGGACATCACTTAAACCCAATACCTCTACTGCAAAGGATGGACTAGCGACATCTACACGCTTACCGCGATCATTCACCATAGCCCGGACTTTACCGAAGGCTGAACCAGCGACCAGCATATCTCCAACGTGGAGAGTACCGTTTTGAATCAGCAAGGTAGCAACTGCACCTTTCGCTTTATCCAAATGAGCCTCAATGACTGTTCCTTTTGCGACCCGATCTGGATTAGCGGATAGTTCGGCTACTTCCGACACCAACATAATCATTTCTAGGAGGGTATCGAGATTTTCGCCCTTAATGGCACTAACGGGAACCATAATGGTTTCACCACCCCAGTCTTCGGCAGTGAGACCGTAATTGGTGAGTTCCTGTTTAACCCGCTCTGGTTGTGCGCCTTCTTTATCAATCTTGTTGATGGCAACAACAATGGGAACATCGGCGGCTTTAGCGTGGCTAATAGCTTCGATGGTTTGGGGACGAACGCCGTCATCAGCAGCTACGACTAAAACGGCAATATCTGTCACCCTAGCTCCTCTGGCACGCATCGCGGTGAAGGCTTCGTGACCAGGAGTATCGAGGAAAACAATCTGCTGTGGTTTACCTTCATGGACGATATCAACATGATATGCGCCGATATGTTGGGTAATACCGCCCGCTTCCCCAGAAGCAACTTTGGTTTTGCGAATTGAGTCGAGGAGAGTGGTTTTACCGTGATCTACGTGACCCATGATGGTGACAACTGGAGGACGACGAATGAGGTGATCTAAGTCAGCCACGTCAATCATTTCTGTGACTTTCCGAGCTTCAGCTTCTCGTTCGACGATTTCGACTTCTACTTCTAGTTCTTTGGCGACTAGGGTAATGGTCGGAATATCCAGATTTTGGGTGATACTGACAGCCATGCCTTTCATAAACAGGATTTTGACAATCTCTGTATCGGCAATTACTAAGGCATCAGCCAACTCTTGGACTGTTAATGGACCAGTGACAGCCAGTGTAGCTGGACGATCTGGTTTTTGCTCGACATTTTCTTGACGACGATTGTGGTCGCGGGAAGAACTAGATTTTTTGCCTCTAGTGGTAGGAGCAGCTACAACCGCTACAGTTGGCGCACCAGCACGGGTTCCTTTAGGTTTGGGAGGACGGGCAATGGAAAGACTAACTTGGACGGCTGCGGAAATTTCTAGACCGTTTTCATCTAAATCATCCTCATCGAGTAAATCATCTTCTAAGATTGGTTTGACCCGTTTGCCCTTGGGTCCCAACTTAGCCTTTTCCTTGATTTCGTCAATGATTTCTTCTTCTTGCCATTTCTTCCCACCTTTGTTTAAACGAGGGGGTGTAGGGCGTTTTAAATCAAGCAGATCGGGAACAATTGGTGTTTCATCCAATGATTCTTTTTTCGCTCCGCCGATATTATGCCGGGGTGGAGTTGCCGTGGGAATAGCGGCTGGTTCACCGGGACGTGCGGGTCTAGGACGTTGGATATCACCGCCAACGGATGGTCTGCCAGTGCGCTGTTCTGGTCTTGTCGGGGCTGCTGAATTAGCCCGACTAGGTTTAGGTGGTGCGGATGGTGAACCTTGGTCAGATGAGGGTTTATTAACCTTACTTCTGACTGGTTGCCGGTCTTCCTCAACCCGCTGGGTGCGATCGCGTTTGAGCAGGGGTTTTTCCGATGTTCCGATTACCGGTGTATCTGGCGATTTTGTGTCATCTACTCTGGCAGGGGGAGAAACCAATTGGGGTTTTTGCGGTTTCTCTGGTTTAGGTCTAGGAGTAGATATCTTCTCTGCTTTTTCCCCTACTACCTTTTCCGCCACCGGTTGAGGATTAGATACCTGTTCCGGTTGGGTAGGATTAGGTTTGAGCGGAGTCTCGGATTGATTCCGGGGAACTGGTCGAGTTGGTGCCGTCGGCTTCATAGATGAGACAGGTGTAGCGAAAGGCCGTGGAGGTGAAGGACTATTAGCCTCAGTAGCGTCAGTAGCAACTGAAGTATCTGGTGAGTTGGTAGTAGTGTTTCTCAATATTTTCGGTTTGCGAATTTCTAGAATTTGCTGTTTGTGATTGGCGCTGGGACGGTTTGGGGATGAATTTGGTTTATGGCCACCTTTACCCTGTTCCTTTTTGGAGACTAAGTTCGCAGCAGCAACTTTTTCGGCGGCACTACGAATTTGTTCAGCTTCCGATTCGGAAATCGTACTGCTATGGCTTTTGACCGCAATATCGAGCTGATCGCAAATGGCTAGTAGCTCTTTATTGTCCAAATTCAATTCCTTTGATAAGTCATAGATTCTAACTTTTCCGTTGTTCATCCACTCTTTCCCCTTTAATTTACAGTTTTAATGGATGGTTGCCTGGTTGGTGACATCTCCACCCTTTGATCACTGTTTTTTCGGTTGCCCTTGGTGATATTGCCGGTGCCTCCAGTTAGGAAAGAGAGATGTTTCGGGTTAATACTGACATCTCCACCAGGAATGATGGTTGATGCAGAACTGCGATTTGACGCTACCAGGTTGCCATTTTTGGTTTTTTTGTTTTGCTGATTTGGGAGTCTTCCACAATACAATCAAAAAAAAACTTTCTGGGAGTAATGCCTTGCGTCTTGTCCAAAAAAAGGAGATCGAGAAAGCTGGTTACATCCATTTACTATTTTGGCACTAACTTGAGCGATACTAAAGGTTATGATCAGAGCGCGAATAGTTCGGCTTTTGTCATAATATCTTTAGAGGTTATCGCAATTTTAGTTGTTACCATTAAATCTGATTTTGGCGATCGCCCTGATTTAGACGTTGCCACAATGCTTGATACACTGTGTCTGGCACTGTCCCATGCAGCGATCTTCCTAGTCTATTTTTTTTCTGAGCTAGTTGCAGGCAACTCTCTTGCGGACAGATATAGGCAGAACGCCCCATGCCCTGATCTAATTGTACCTTTCCAGATGGAAAGACGCGGACAATCCGCCAAAACTCTTGTTTCAAGTTGACTTGACGACAACTAATACAACGCCGATAGTTCGGTTTCATCAGTCTTTTGCCAGATTCAGCTAGATATCTTCCTGATACTAAACAATGTATTTTTTAATGTCAGTTGTCAGTTGTCAGTTGTTCGTTGTCAGTTGTCATTGGGAAAAAATATTCCCCCTGCTCCCTGCTCCCTGCTCCCTGCTCCCTGCTCCCTGCTCCCTGCTCCCTGCTCCCTGCTTCCTGCTTCCCTTACTTTCTCAAATTATTGCAGGCAAATTTGGGGAATTAATCTTCCTCCCTATTGTTGAATCTATCCTCATCCAATTCTAATTCTTCTGCCATTTCATATTCTCGGTCAGACCTATCATCCTCATCATTTCGTGGTTGATTTTGCGCTCTCACCGCTGCAAATTTAATATCTTCAGCTTCCTGGTCATATTTAGCCTGATCTTTAATATCAATTTTCCAACCAGTGAGACGGGCTGCTAACCGCACATTTTGCCCTTCTTTACCAATAGCCAAACTTAGTTGATCTTCCGCCACCAAAACATGGGTTTGGCGACTTTCTGGGTCCATCAGTCTAACTTCATCTACCCGTGCTGGACTTAAGGCATTAGCAATATAGGTAGCTGGATCTGGAGACCAGCGAATCACATCTATTTTTTCACCACGTAATTCATTAACTACTACCTGGATTCGTGATCCCCTCGCACCAATACAAGCGCCAACGGGGTCTACATCCCGATCTAAGGTATCAACAGCAATTTTTGTCCGGGGTCCGACATAACGAGAAGGAGGATTAGCTTCTCTGGCTACAGCCACAATCCGCACTACCTCATCTTCAATTTCTGGGACTTCATTGGCGAATAGATAAACTACCAAACCTGCATCAGCACGCGATACCATCAACTGTGGACCCCGTTGCTGTCCTTGGGAAACTTTTTTCAGATATACCTTAAAAGTTGCATTAGCACGATAGTTATCATTGGGTAACTGTTCTCGCTTGGGTAACTCCGCGTCTACCTCTGATTGTCCAAATCCACTACTCACAGCCAAAATCACAGACTGACGTTCAAATCGCAATACTCTAGCTTGTAAAACCGTGCCTTCTAAGTCTTGAAACTCTTCTTGCACCATTTGACGTTGTTGATCTCGCAACTTTTGCGCCAATACTTGCTTAGTTTGCATGGCTGCCATGCGCCCAAATTCACCCTGATCTGGGGTGACATCCAATACCACAGAATCTCCCAGTTGAGCTTCAGGGGCTACTTGCTGTACCTCATCTAAGGAAATTTGATGATCAGTATTACTAACTGCATCAACAATAGTTTTGGTGGAAAGAACCCGAAATCCCTCACCCTCTATATCCAATTCTACTTCAAAATTATTAAAATACTCTTCATCAAATTGTCTGCGTTCTAAATTTTGGGCGCGACGATAACGTTCGTAACCCTTAATTAAGGCTTCTCTAATAGCCGCTTGTACAGCCAAACGCGGCAAATTTCGTTCTTTGCTAATACTTTCAATTAGCTCTTTTAATCCAGATAAAGTCACCATTGACATACGCAATCTCCTAAAATTTTATGTAAGCTAGTCAGCACAATTAGATAATTGTTAAGAAATAATTGTTTTCTTCAATACCTTCGCCATTCTTTGTAGGTTGGGTTAAGCAACAGTGCAACCCAACGCATTTGTTGGGTTTCGTTCCTCAACCCAACCTACAAATCTACAAAGAATGGCGGTTTCCAATTTGGCGAAGGTATTGTTTCCATAACCAATTACTCCTTACCAGTTACCAGTTACCAGTCCCTAATCCAAAGTCTAAAATCTAAAATTGATTAGCTACGCTCATCTATTTGTACTTTGGTAATGAGGTCACGCGGGATTTTGATTACACGACCTTTTTGATTAAGGTAAACTGTGGTTTCATCCCGACGCACCAATAGACCTATCCAATCTTGCTGTTGTTCGTAGGCTGGGGAAGTGGAAATAACTACAGGAAATCCTTTGAAGGAAATAAACTCCCTGTCTGTTACCAGTTGCCGCGAAATACCAGGACTGGATACTTCCAATACATAAGCGTCTGGAATGATCTCTCCCGTATCTAATGACGCTTCTAAGGCACGGCTCATCTTTTCACAATCATTCAGGCCAATGTCCTGTAGAGGATTAAAGATATCTACTCGCAAGACTGGGGGGCTTTGGTTCGTATGAAAAACTATACTAACAACTTCCAATCCTAGTTCTGTGGCTACTGGTGTCGCCAAATCAATAATTTGTGGTATTAAAGGATGAGTCATGGGAGAATTCAATAAAAAAAGTGGGCTTCAACCCACTTCCTGCGACAGGGATATCTTCCAAGAAGTCTTGTGACGAACTGCATTAGTTCGCCCCTAAGATGAGTGTAGCCTATTTCTTCAGTTCGTCATGACAGACTTGAAAAAATGGTCATTGG
>NZ_VILC01000049.1:6866-20213 GCF_009712065.1 Aphanizomenon sp. UHCC 0183
AATCTTTTTCTCTCTGTATTTTGCTTTTTGCCTCCAAATGTCAGGCAAATATCGTAAAGCTCCCCAGTTTCATCAACCAGGGAGCTAAAATTTTTAGTTCACCACAACGCCGTTTTACCTAAGTTTATGACCTGGTTAAACCAGGTGGGAACTGAGGGTTCTCATTTAAAGTTTCCGGGTACAAGCCCGGTATACTGCCACGAGAATTGTTTAGCTCCCTTGTTGTTAAAGACATAGATCAAAAAACTTGATGGCAGTCACCAATCGTCGTAGTGCAACTAACTCATTATAGCTTTGAAAAATAGTTTGTGTATTTATTTAGGGAAAATTTTGGCAAATTTTTGCTGGGGGATACCAGATGGATTCAATTTTGTGTATGGTGTCTTTGGCTTCATCCAGAGTATCTTGCTCCAGGAGAACGGTGATATGTCCTAGTTTACGTCCTGGACGAGCTTCTGTTTTGCCGTACCAGTGGACAGTAGCTTTGGGAATAGCGGCAAGTTGTTGACGTTGTTTCTGATAGTCGCTATGGCTGCTTTCATATCCTAGCAGATTAACCATCACAGCACTAGCACAACGTAATCTAGTATTGGTTAATGGTAAACCACACACCGCTCTCAGATGTAGTTCAAATTGGGAAGTTTCACAAGCATCCAGGGAAAAATGTCCAGAGTTATGGGTGCGTGGTGCTATTTCATTAATTAGAATTTTACCTGCGGCGGTGAGAAATAGTTCAATGCCACAGACTCCTACATATTGAAGGCTAGTTAATAGTTTATGGGCGATCGCTTCAATTTCTAAATTTTGCTCTTGGGTGATTTTAGCTGGGGCAATTACCCACCGACAAACCTGTTCTTCTTGGCGAGTTTCTACCGCTGGATAGATGATAATTTCCCCATTTACAGAACGGGCTGCAATTATCGCCAGTTCTTTGGTAAAAGGTACAAATTCTTCGACTAAAAACTGGGTACGACTTTGATTAACTATTTTTGATAAGGTCGGAAAATCGGGAATGATAAAAGTTCCTTGACCATCATATCCATGTCTTCGCGCTTTGAGAACCACCGGAAATCCCAAGTTTTCAATCTGAGATTCTACCGCTTTTTCCCCTGATAATGCTAAAAACTGAGGAACTGGCAAACCTAAATCCCGTAAATAGCACCGTTGTTCATATTTATCTAACAGAGGTGCTAAAGCTGCTAAGGTCGGGCGAAAACAGACACCCTGTTTTTCTAGTAGTGATAAAGCAGCAAGATCCACAAACTCGTTTTCAAAGGTAACGATATCACACTTTGTAGCTAAAATCTCTGTGGCTGCGGCATCATCAACTGCCGCAAAAATGCTATCTTGGGCAATAGATACAGCCGGATCATTTTGACTAGGAGTTTGGACTATTAATTCTACTCCCAGTTTACGCGCTGCATCTGCCATCATCCAAGCTAGTTGTCCACCACCAATTATCCCAAGTTTTATTGACATCCTAACGACTCACGAGTTTCTACACCAGTTTGAGAATTTACACCGCTGGCTTTTTGACATAGCTCCTTAATTTGCGCTTTATCTAGAATTGCGTCTGTAAAATCTGCACCTGTGATATTAACATCTGTAAAGACAGTGCGGAGTAAAAGAGCTTCGATTAAAACGGCATTACTTAAATCAGCACCTATTAATTTTACCTCATTCATCATCGCATTGGTTAAATCTGCTCCATGCAAATTTGCCTTTGTCATGACTGAAGCACTGAAAACTGTTCCTCGCAAATCCGCACCTGTAAAGTTAGCCATTTCCAAGTTAGCGTTAGAAAATTCCGCAGCTTGTAAACTTTGTCCTGAAAAGTCTTGTCTTGACAACTCTGCATTACTATATGATAAAGGATGTGTCCAGTCTGCCAATGCTGTTTGTGGGATGAACCAAAGCATAATTCCCAAAATCCATCCTAAGCCTTTTTGCCAAAACATAGTTAATGAGTCCCAATTAGTGATGAATAGTTAACAGTTGATAATTCGGGCGTTGCATGAAGGTTAATGGCAATTACTCCTTTTTCCAATTACTGTTTACAATAATTCATTAAATTTGATGACAAGTAAAGTTTTTTATCTTTTAAAGTCTAGTAGTGAAAAAAACTGATAATGTATGGATCGTAGAGGTAGCCGTGGGGCGGGGTTTTTGATGCCTAAAAATATTTGATAACCATTTAAATGTTGACATGAAATTGAATATCATCAGCAACGGTTATAGCGAGTATGTACTTAAATAAGGTAAAAAGTTTATGGGAAAAATTATCCAGTAGAAATCTTTTACTTATTGACTGCTGCTATATCTGACTAAGAATCTTGAAATTATTAAAATTGACGAACAGCATACATCAATAATACAAAATTGGTATTTATATGATAAATCATTACTCTATTCAATGGATTGAAGCGTGGTGCTTAGAAAATGGCTGGACAGATTTATTTGTCGAGAGACGTGGTAATTATTGGGCGTTTCCTCCGGGGGGAGTGATGCCAGAACCAATTCCCATGAATGTGTTAAGAGTAATTAAAGAAGAAAACGGCTTAACCAATCAGGAAATTTACTGGGCTTTTGCTGCCATATCCACCACTATTTTAGCAGTGATTTATACTTTTTTGTGGAAATGTCCGATTCCTTTAGTGTTATCTTTTGCGTTTAATGCTGTCACAGTGGCACAATTTGAACCAGATGATGATTAGAGTTTTGCAGATGAAAATTAAGATATTAAGATTAATCCATTGACCTTAATGCTATTTTTATCTAAAATAAGATTAATCTACTAATCTTATATCTCCCCATGCTGGAAATTGCAAAGAAGGATATTATATCCCGTCTTCAATTTGATAACCCCTGGTGGGAACAAGGGAAGAACGGGAAGATTGCTTTTGAGAATACGCTTCGGCGAAAGTATTTTGAGGCTTTTCATCAGAAAATCTTAGATGTAAGCGTTCGTCGTGCAGTCGTTTTGATGGGACCCAGGCGCGTCGGTAAGACTGTGATGGTTTATCACAGTGTCCGCGAACTCTTAAACTCTGGTATTGATGAGAAAAATATTTTATATCTCTCTCTGGAAACCCCGATTTATACAGGACTTCCCCTAGAAAAAATACTTAGTTACTTTCAAGAATTATTCAATCACAAACGTGATGCCAAGCTATTTATATTCTTCGATGAAATTCAATACTTGCGTAATTGGGAAATACACCTGAAATCCCTTGTTGACTCCTTTGCTGAATACCGTTTTGTTGCTACTGGATCTGCTGCTGCTGCACTGCGATTAAAAAGTGCTGAATCCGGTGCTGGGCGGTTCAGTGATTATATTCTCCCGCCTCTAACTTTTACTGAATACTTGATGTTCATTGGTCGAGAAACGGAACTTATAACCGCTACACCAAATAAAAACCCTGTTTATTCGTATGAATATTCTACCTCCAATATCGAGACACTTAATGAGGAGTTTGTTAACTACCTGAATTTTGGGGGATACCCAGAAGCAGTTTTTTCCGAGACGATTCGGCAAGATCCTGGACAGTATATTAAAAGTGATATTATTGATAAAGTGCTACTGCGCGATCTGCCTAGTCTTTACGGTATCAGTGATATTCAAGAATTAAACAGACTTTTTACTACCTTGGCTTACAACTCTGGTAATGAAGTAAATTTAGAGGGATTATCTCAATTTTCTGGTGTCGCCAAGAACACTATTAAGCGTTATCTTGAATATCTTGAAGCTGCGTTCTTAATTCGGCGTGTTGAGAGAATTGACCAAAATGCAAAGAGATTTAAACGGGCTGTGTGTTTCAAGGTTTATTTAACCAATCCGTCCATGCGAGCGGCGCTATTTGGACAACTTAATGCGGATTCTGAGGCTATGGGAGCGATGACTGAAACTGCTATTTTTAGTCAGTGGCAACACAATATGACTATTGAGCTTTATTATGCACGCTGGAATTCAGGAGAAATTGATATTGTCCATTTAAAGCCCTCAAATCAGTCACCTTCTTGGGCTGTTGAAGTCAAGTGGAGTGACCGTCCCTACAGGTCAAATTCCGAACTTGATAACTGTGTAGAATTTGTCAAGAAAAATCCAACTATATCTCATCCAATTATGATAACGAGTCGAACTATTACAGATGAAAACTTTCTGTATAAAGGAGTGAATTTCGCATTCCAGCCAGCTAGTCTATATGCTTACATTCTTGGTGCTAATATATTGCGTCGCATTAATGAAAAAGTGAGTACATTCTAATCAATCCTTTTTTGAAAAATTTCTAACCCCTGACTTATTTTGTAAGTTATATGATTAAAATATCATTAACAATGAAAATGAAATTCGCTGAATATGGATAACTTTTCTTTGTATAATCAAGACTTCTATGCTTGGACACAACAACAAGCAAAAGCTTTAGAACAAAAGCTAGTTGTAGAATTAGACTGGCAACATTTGCAAGAGGAAATTCAATCTTTGGGAAGACATGAATATCGAGAATTGATAAGTCGTTTGGGTGTGTTAATTGGTCATTTATTGAAATGGGAATATCAACCTGAACAACGTTCTCGCAGTTGGTTTCTCACAATTAGAGAACAACGTCGTGCTATTCAAAGACATCTCAGACAAAACCCTAGTTTAAAATCTCGGATAACAGAAGCTATGTTAGATGCTTTTGAAACAGGAGTTGATTTAGCCTTACGAGAAACTAATTTACCATTAAGAACTTTTCCTGAAGATTGCCCCTATTTATTTGATGATATAATTGCTGATAATTTTTTGTGTGATACTCTTCAAGATTGGGAATGATAATTTTTCTATAAGTCAATGAAGAAAGAATTAACCGCAGATGGAAGAGGATAAACACAGATGAACGCAGATAATTTTGTACTTCATTAGACGAAGAAGCCTCATATTAAAGTCCTTCACGCAATCCCATGGCTATTTTACTGTGTTTTTCGATTTGTCCCATCACCTGTTTTGCCCGTTGAATTACCACAGTCGGTAAACCTGCTAATCTTCCGGCTTCTATCCCATAGGATTTATCAGCACCACCGGGTTGAACTTGATGTAAAAAGATAATTTGGTCTGGTAATTCTTTAACTGTAACTTGATAGTTTGCCACATTGGAAACAATTGTAGCTAATTCATTTAACTCGTGATAATGGGTGGCAAAAATTGTGCGAGATTTAATCTCAACAGCTAAATATTCAGCTACAGCCCAAGCAATTGATAAACCATCAAAAGTTGCTGTTCCCCGACCAATTTCATCTAACAAAACCAAAGATTTTGCCGTTGCATGATTGAGGATATTGGCAGTTTCATTCATTTCCACCATAAAGGTAGATTGACCTGTGGCTAAATCATCTACAGCACCAACACGGGTAAAAATGCGATCGCACACTCCCAATTTAGCAGACCGCGCCGGCACAAAACTACCCACCTGCGCCATTAACTGAATTAAACCAACTTGACGCAAATAACAACTCTTACCACTCGCATTTGGACCGGTTAAAATCACTAAATCAGGGGAAGATAAATTCTTCTTTTCCTCTTCCTTCGCTTCCTTCGCTCCTTCGTGGTTCATTTCCTTCCCCCCTAAGCAAGTCGAATTAGGGACAAAAAAACCAGCAGGTAAAGACTGTTCTACCACTGGGTGACGACCATCAATTACGTCAATTTCCCGACCTGTAACCATCTCAGGACGACAGTAACCTTGATGGACAGCTAATTCCGCCAAACCACATAATACATCCGACGCGGCTACTGCACGGGCAATATTCCGAATGATTTCATCTTGAGAACCCACTTCATTGCGTAATGCTTCAAAAATCTGATATTCCAACTGATTTAAATCATCTCGCGCTGTGAGGATGCGTGCTTCTCGTTCTTTTAAATCAGGAGTGATGTAACGTTCCTCATTTGTTAAAGTTTGTCTACGAATGTAATTATCGGGAACTTGGTCGGATTTACTGCGGGAAATACTGATATAATAACCAAAGGTTTTATTAAATCCTACCTTCAAAGTGGGGATTCCTGTTCTGGCTCTTTCATCAACTTCTAAGTTGGCAATCCATTGTTGATCACTTTCCACAGTGGCTTTTCTTTCATCCAACAACGGATTCATCCCCGCCCGAATTAAACCGCCTTCTTTTAAATGAGTCGGTGGTGATTCTACGATGTGAGCGTGTAATTTTTCTGCTAGTTCTTCGAGGATGGGTGGGACTTTTTGCAAAGCTTTTAAGAACGGGGAACGGGCATCGGCAACTAAGCGAGATAATTCGGGTAAACGGGAGAAAGAATCAGCTAATGCGACTAAATCCCTGGCATTTGCTCTACCAGAGGCTGCTCTGACTGTTAACCGTTCTAAATCATAAATTTGTCTTAATAACTGCCGCAGGTCTTGACGTAAGGGCGTATTTTCTACTAATTCTTGGATGGTATCTTGGCGGGATTTAATCCCTTTAATCTCCAGTAGCGGTTGTAACAACCATCTTCTTAAAGCTCGGCTACCCATTGCGGTGCTAGTTCTATCTAAAGCCCATAATAGAGAACCGTGAAATGTACCATCGCGGACGGTTTGGGTAATTTCTAGATTACGACGGGTTTGATGATCGACGATTAAATAATCAGTGAGGGTATAAGTGCGTAATAATTGCAGGGAGACGGGATGGGCTTTTTGTGTGTCTTCGATGTATTCTAAAAGACCACCTGCGGCGCGAACTGCGAGGGGAAGATGTTCACAACCTAAACCTTCGAGCGATCGCACTTTGAATTTCTGCAATAATTTACTTCTAGCTTCTGCTTGGGAAAAGGGGACTTGCGATCGCAAACTATAGCAGAATGATGGTGGTAAACATTGGGGAAGAGATGGGGAGGTTTCCCCAGGACGCAGTAAACTACCTAAATCGGGGGCGTTGGTGGGAAACAGGACTTCTGAAGGTTGCAACCGCATTAACTCTTGAGTCAGGTGTTCTAAATCACTACCTTGAGATGTGAGAAATTCTCCTGTTGATATATCTGCATAGGCTAAACCCCAATGATTGACAGCAATTACCACAGCCGCTATGTAGTTATTCCGACTGGCTTTGAGCATCCCCTCTTCTAATAATGTCCCTGGAGTGAGGATGCGCGTTACTTCTCGCTTGACCAAACCAATGGCATCAGCGGAGTCTTCTACTTGGTCGCAAATTACCACTGCATAACCTTTTTCCACTAGTTGAGTTGTGTAGCGTTCCCAAGCGTGATGAGGTACACCTGTCATGGCAACGCGACCGACTTCACCACCATGTTTACTGGTTAAAACTAATTCTAATTCCCTGGAGACAGTTACAGCGTCTTGAAAAAAAGTTTCAAAAAAATCACCAACTCTGTACAGTAGCAACGCATGAGGATATTTATCTTTCACTTCTACATAATGCTGATACATCTTACTTAGCTTACTGCGGTCTTCTACCAGATTTGTATCAGTAAGTGATGTGTTGGGTTGATTGGGTTCTGGTGTGGAAGTCGTCATGGTAAGATGCTGAGAATTTATTGGCAACAGATTTTTGGCACTCTATTTGATCATAGCTTGATGTGGGGGATAGGGTGCGATCGCTTAAGGTTTATTTATGGTTACTGCCCACATTTAGCAGGTAATTTCAGTTGATGCAACAGGGCTATACCTGAAAGCAGGAACAGCGATCGACTACAGCCAAAACTAGTTACAGCGTCACCGTTAATGTTGATGATACCACCGTTGGCAATACCCCTGATGCTTTTGCCAATTACACCTTGAGTATCACCAACGTCAACGAAGCACCCACTATTGTCAGTGCGATCGCCGATCAAACCGCCAAACAAGGTAACGCTTTCAGTTTCCAAATTCCCACCAATACCTTAATTTCCGGTGGTGCTGGTGCTGACCAATTCTGGATTGTCAATGCTGAATTACCCAAAGCTAGTACAGGTTGGCGTAAATAGCATGACCATTAAAATCTCTGAAAATTTGATAGATTACAAGGCTTGAAATCTGTCCCACTACTTATGGCGATCGCCTAGCACCGCAAGGCGGAAGTCAAAAGTCAAAAGTCAAAATGAAGACAGTATAGGCCTTTGGAGGATTTAGAATGGTTGGTTTATTTACGCCGTTTTGTACTAATACCGAAAATCATCCGCGAATCACAATAATACTGCGCCCTGCGGGACTAGTGGCATTTTCGGTGGTGGTGCGATCGCTTAGTGGCAATAAACCTTCACGGCGATCGAAGATCACTAACCAACCTGTATCCAAATTTAAACCCGATAGATATTTATCCAATTGCTTTAATCCTTCTGCTAAAGGATCTGGTTTGCGATCGCGCCATACTTTTAACTCCATTCCTAACGTCAAATCCCCATACCGCAAACAAATATCCATCCGCCCCGAACCGATCGCATACTCTCTCTCTAATGTGCCGCCGCCATTAACCACGCGATGCAGAAAAGCCATTAACACTAAGTGTGGTGCAATTTCGGGATAGGGAGTACTTTTAAATAATGGTTCCCCATGTTGTTGCCAAAATTCGAGAAACGCTGCCAATAGTTCCATTGGTATTAATTCACCCTTGTCGCTTAACCATCTCGGTTCAATTCTCCCGATCGAAGCATTTGTGGTATAGCTTAAAACTCTAGGTATGACTTCTTGATAAATGGGATTAGCGATTTCTAGACCTCTGCTATTATCCATTTTGCATAGTCCTAAATCCAACAAATATCGAATATCGTCATTGGGAACATTCGGTAAATCTTGCCCTGCTAACATTGGTTCAATAATTGCTTTTACTCTGTCTTCTCTGAGTCTTTCCGCAAGGCTATCCAAATGCGTATCTTGTCGTTGAATAAGAATCTCTTTCGCCTGATTGATTAATTCTACTGTAATTGGAATCGTCACATCTTTGGCTAAAAACTCTGTCGCCTGACGAGCGATCGCATTGACTAACCAAGGTTGACCATCGGTTAAATAAAATGCTCTAGCGATCGCTTCTGATGTAAAAATCTGTCCAGTCTCCGCAGTATGTTGTTCGTATAGCTTTTTGACATCTGCCAAACTAAAATTGGGAAGTGTAAGAGATTCTACTTTGATATTAAATGGACTCGATGTATTGAGTCGTTGGCTACCGCCTGAAGCTACTTTATAATCCCGCACATCACGCATTCCAATTAGACCTAAAGAATGGGGAAACCCCTGTGGACGATTGGGATAGCCCGATCGCAGTTGTCTCAATACCGATATTAAAGTCTCATCGCTTAAGGCATCGATTTCATCGAGAAAGATGGCTAGAGGACGCGATGATTTTTTTGCCCAAATACTAAATAATGTGCCGATCATGCTTCCTGCATTGGTATCTGGCCATTCTGGAGGATAAAGATTTTCAGGCAATCGAAATTGAATAGATTGTTTCCATTCGTCTAAAATTGCGCGTTCCGCAGCCCCTGGATCGTGGGAAAAGACGGCTCCGACTTCGAGGGAGAGCATCACGGCTGTATAGGCTCCACTGGCGGTTAGTTCCTGTGCAAGGGTTAACATCGCTGTAGTTTTGCCGACTTGTCGAGGGGCGTGAATGACAAAATAATTTTGCTGGGCGATTAGTTGGGTTAGTTCGGGTATCCGCTCTGTAGACGACAGCATATAGTGGATGTCTGCTTTGCAAGGGCCTGCTGTGTTAAACCATTTGGGCGTATTTTGGGGCATATTAACTTTGCTGAGAAAATGTCTAAGGATTTAGTCTATGGATTTAGTTTAAGGGACTTCCAAGAAATAAATTATCCTGATTAACGAACCACGGAGGCGCAGAGGACACAGAGGAATAAGGGTTTGAGAGATTTTTGCCTTAGGTGGTTTATCGGTTGTCAAGAGATTGCTTCCTTTCACTCGCAATGACAACTCATTGGAAGTCCCTGTTAACTGTTATTTAATTTTCTCCTAATTACTTTTTAATTTTACTGGGATAGTGTAATTATTATTAACAAAAAAATTTACGGCAAACAAGCAGTAATACGCTTATTTTTTAACAATTGCTGAATTAATCTCGATAAATCCCAAGCGAACTGCTTGCAGCAGTGCTTCGCGATCGCCCTAACTAAGTAGTCGGACAAAATTAAATTCACTCGTTGAGAGAGGGAACAGGGAACAGGGAACAGAAAAATCAATTGTGTAATTAATTCTGTCCCATTACTTAACAATAGTTAGGGCTTGCTAAATAAAGCTAAAACCATTTATTAATAAGGGTTTCGCGGATTTTTATCACAAAAAAGTGCAAGGTTTTGGCTGATGGTGTCTCAAAATAGGTGCATTTTTCTTTGTTGGATTTGGAAAATTGAGGATATCCAGATAAGTAGGTGAGCGTTGAAAATTGTCGTTATGGCAAGGCAAAAGGCAAGAGGCAAGAGGCAAGAGTGAAGAGGGTTTGGGCGATTTTACATTTCTTTACACAGTTTGGTTTTATTGTGTTCACCTACTTAGTTGAAACTGTTCCCTGTTCCCTGTTCCCTGTTCCCTGTTCCCTGTTCCCTGCCCTCACAGACAACTTTTTCAGCAAACCCTAGTTAGGATGATAAATTTTGTTTTTTTAGGTGAAAGTTTGCAGGAGCTAAAATTATGTTTTTTCACAAAAAAGAATCAATTCACCCTGTCAAAGTTGAGTGAACGTCTTTTTGGTAATATCCAACCAGATGAAACTGTCTGCTAAGGGACTTCCAAATAAAAAAATACTCAACCACCTAACGCAAAAATCTCTCAAACCCTTATTCCTCTGTGTCCTCTGCGCCTCTGTGGTTCGTTAATCAGGATAATTTATTTCTTGGAAGTCCCTAAATAAAAATTTTATTGTCAGAATCAGGATTTAAGGATTTACAGGATTTATTAATCATCAAGCATCCTTAATCCTGATTATCCTGATATGGCTACGGTATCAGACATTCTTATGGTTCTACAGACTTTGCTATTACCCCTAATTGTAAACCTGGGGGAAAGCTCCCTTCCTCCTTAATTCGCTTAATTTCCGCAGCAGTAATTGGCAAATTTAACTTTTGTGCTAATGCTTGGACAATATCCCCTCTATCAATGACACCAGCAACAGCATCCGCAGGAGAAAGAACAGTAATTTGAGATAGTTGTTCGGTTTCTAATTTCCTAATTACCTCAGCCAAAGAAGCGGATTCAATCACAGTGGGAATTGTCGTCAAAGGGTGAACAATAGTTTGTAAAGTTTGAGTTTCCCATTCACTTCTTTGCGTTGTCCGCAAGTCATTAATTTTGACTAACCCCCGATAACGACCATCAGCAGCCGCAAAATAAACTTGCGGTGTAGTAGTTTCTAAAAGATATAAATCAGCAAATTCTCGCAATGTTTGATTGGCATCAACTACCCGAAAATTACGAGTCATGCCATCGGCTGCTACTAACTTGAGTAAGGTTTCTTGTAATGTGGTGACACGGTCATAACTCTTAGCATTGCGGACTGCAAACCAGCCGATCAAAACCATCCATAAACCCGTGATAAATTCTCTGGTAAAGAAGTCAATAGCAAACCCCAAAGCGATCGCACAATAACCTAAAATTTGTCCAGCTTTTGCTGCCCAGTGTACCGCTTGAAAGCGATCGCCTGTAACTTTCCACAAAGCCGCTTTTAATACCTGTCCCCCATCCAAAGGCAACCCAGGAATTAAATTAAATAAAGCCACCACCAAGTTAATCCTCGATAAATCTCCCGTCATTTCATTTAAGGGGTTACTATCAGGAATCAAACTTGAACCTAGACGCAGTAAGAAAAATAGAATCACACTTACCGCAGGACCAGCGATCGCCACCTGAAAAGCTTGACCAGGAGTTTTTGACTCCTCCTCAATTGCCGCCACCCCCCCAAACAAAAACAAAGTAATTGAATTCACCTTAATACCTTGGGATTGTGCCACCAAGCTATGTCCCAACTCATGTAGCAGCACCGAAGCAAATAACAGCAGTGCCATCATCAAACCAGCACTCCAACCCGCAACAGCCCCCCATTGCTGATAAGCTAACCCAAAATTCAGAGTTGTTAGCCCCAAAATCACAAACCATAAGGGGTCTAAAAATAAAGGAATGCCAAATAAAGAACCTATTTGCCAATTTGTTTGCATTATTAGATATTTCCAGAAATTCTTTTATAGAGAGAAATGTATGTATAACTCTAGGATAGACAATTTTAAATAGCATAGATCCCCGACTTCTCCAAGAAGTCGGGGATCTGGAATTTGTTAATCCAACTTACAAACGACCAATATTAGTCAGTCCTAACACAATACCAATACCAATTACATGACCAAAAGCCATTGCTCCAATGAATCCTGGTACACTTACAGGCAATACAGGCATCGCAGGTCCAACTTTAGCAGATTTCAGTGCAAAAGTAAATAATAATACAACTGCGCTGCTGGCACTGATAATGATACCGACTGTAGGACTCCACACTGGTGTAACAGGAACGGATGCTGCGGCTAATAAAATTGATGACATGAAATTGTTTTCTCCTAAATGAAAAAATGAATATAGTCCTACAGAATTATAAAATTACCCAGGACAAAGCAAAAGTTTTTAACTTGAATTAAGATACTTTTGTGATTATTTGTAACTTTTCTGATAGAAATGCGGGTTAAAATTTGCGGTATTACTCAACCAGAGCAGTCTCTAGCTATAGCTGCCTTGGGTGCAACAGCACTAGGATTTATCTGTGTTCCCACTTCTCCTCGTTACGTTACCATAGCCCAAATTCAGGCAGCCATAGCTGCACTGGCTGAAGGCAACGCCCCGATTTCCAAAAATATTGATAAAATCGGCGTTTTTGCTAACACTGCTATTTCTGAAATTAGTCAAATAGTCAAAAAGTCTGGTTTAACCGGTGTCCAGCTACATGGAGACGAAACACCAGAATTTTGCCAGCAATTACGTCAATCCCTACCCCAAGTGGAAATTATCAAAGCCTTGCGAGTCCGCAGTTTAGAGCATCTACAAACCACCATACATTACACAGATTATGTAGATACTCTACTACTTGATGCTTACCATCCCCAACAGCTAGGAGGAACAGGACAAACCTTAGATTGGCATCAACTAAATCAGCAATTTAGCCCTAGTCTTCCTTGGTTCTTAGCCGGAGGACTCACACCAGATAATATTTTGACTGCTTTAAGTCAAATTAAACCCAATGGTATTGATCTATCTAGTGGTGTCGAACACTCACCAGGTAACAAAGATTTAGATAAAGTAGCCCTATTGTTTCAAAAGTTAGAGAATTGGTAATTGGTAATAGGCAATAGGCAATAGGCAATAGGCAATAGGCAAT
>NZ_VILC01000049.1:20493-48466 GCF_009712065.1 Aphanizomenon sp. UHCC 0183
CCCTACTCCCCCTACCCTACTCCCCTACTCCCCCTACTCCCCCTACCCCTATCCTGCATTAAAACAATGACGCTTGATGACGAATCAAGTTGAAAAATTCTTCACGGGTTTTGTGTTGTTCTTGGAAAATACCTACCATCGAACTGGTAACTGTCCAAGAACCAGGTTTTTGAACCCCCCGCATCACCATACACATATGAGTAGCTTCCATGACTACAGCCACACCTTTGGGTTCGAGGACTGCTTGTAGTGCCTCAGCAATTTGTCGAGTTAGTCTTTCTTGAACTTGCAATCGGCGAGAATACATTTCCACAATTCTTGCCAGTTTGCTTAATCCTACAACTTTTTGATTGGGAATATAAGCAACGTGCGCTCTACCCATGAATGGCAGCATATGATGTTCACACAGGCTAAAGAAGTTAATGTCTCTTACCAAAACCATTTCATCATGTCCTTCATCAAATATCGCACCATTGATGAGGTCTTCTAGAGATTGATTGTAGCCGCTGGTGAGAAATTTCATCGCCTTAGCTACGCGCTTAGGTGTTTTTAGCAGCCCTTCCCGTTCAGGGTCTTCTCCTAATCCCACTAACATTGTCCGCACGGCTTGCATCATCTCATCCATTGTTTCTTCCGATGGTGGATGTATTTCTGGTTCTCTGCCATTATGGGTATTACGGTCTGGTCGGACATTGATAGCTTCTGCTAAATCAGGAATCAGAGGCGATTGCGAGGTATTAGAACCGTTTGAACCAGCGATAGTCATGATTAAATTTTAGTAATTTTTCAGTTGTCAGTTGTTAGTCGTCAGTGGTAATTAATCATTTAAAGAGATAAATGAGGAAATTACCAATTAGAGAACACCAGCATTGGACATAATCGTCAATTCTTCAATTACTGCTTCTTGTGGTAATAAGACAGTGTGTAAAATTGTTGTTGCCACAATTTCTGGAGTTAACATTTGGGAACGGTCAAAGTTAGCCTGGACGGTTGGAGTATCCCAAATTGCCGTATTGACAGAACCAGGACAAATGGCAATGACGCGAATACCATTAGCCCGTTCTTCTTGTGCGAGGGTTTGGGAGAGGAAAAGAAGTCCTGCTTTGCTGACGCAGTAAGCACCCCAACCTGGAAAGGTTTGTTTGGCTGCTATAGAAGCAATGTTAATAATTGTGCCTTGCCCTTGTTGGCGCATTCCTGGCAAAATTCCCATCATGCACTGAAAGACACTGGTGAGGTTCAAGTCAATGACTTGTTGCCAGTCTTCCAAGGGTGTTTCACTCAGGTTGCCTGTATATCCAATTCCAGCGTTATTAATGAGAATATTTATGTTGCCAAATTTGTCAGCTATTCCTTGAATTTTGGATTTAACTTGGGTAACTTCAGCTAAGTCTAGACAAAAGGCTTGGGCTTCTACTCCTAACTCCTGTGCGGCTCTAGCTACAGACTCTAGTTTATCCTGAGAACGGCTGACTAATGCTACATCTATTCCAGCCTTTGCAAATGCTAAAGCTGTTGCTCTGCCAATTCCGCTACTAGCACCAGTAATTAAGGCGCGTCTTTTTTGCTCAGAATTCATAAAATCAAGTAAATACAAATGCCTATAGCTCTTGAAGATTGTTAAAAATCTTTAAGCAGCCATAGGCAATTATAGCATTGCTATTATTCTATACCATTTTCTTGAGTATTTTTAGTGGGCAAGTTCTGTGAAAACGCCGATATTACGGAATTTATCATAACGGAGTTGGCGGCGCTCGGCTGGGGTGAGACGGTTGAGTTCGTCTAAGTTTTCCACTAAGGCTTGTTTTAAGTTGGTAGCCGCTGTTAAGGGGTCTGAGTGTGCGCCACCCAAGGGTTCAGGGAGGATTTGGTCAATAATACCCAAGTTTTTGAGGTCGTGGGAGATGATTTTCAGGGCTACGGCGGCTAGGTGAGATTTACTGGCATCTTTCCACAAAATTGCGGCACAGGCTTCCGGGGTAGCTACGGTGTAAACTGAGTGTTCAAACATCAGTAGACGATCGCCTACACCAATACCTAAAGCCCCGCCAGATCCACCTTCACCGATAACTGTACAAATGATGGGTACGTCAAAACTGAACATTTCTCGCAGGTTATAGGCGATCGCCTCTCCTTGTCCTTGATGTTCGGCTTCGATGCCCGCCCAAGCCCCAGGAGTATCAATAAAGGTCAAAATTGGCATACTAAATTTATTGGCGTGTTCCATGAGGCGCAGAGCCTTCCGGTAGCCACCAGGAGCAGCCATACCAAAGTTGCGGGCAACGTTGTCTTTAGTATCTCGACCTTTTTGATGTCCTAACATCATCACTGGTTGTCCAGCTATACGACCAACGCCACCAACTAAAGCTGGATCATCGCCGCCACAGCGATCGCCATGTAATTCCATCCATTCATCGCTGATAGACTGGATATAATCTAAAGTGCTAGGCCGGCGGGGATGACGAGCTACCTGTAATCGTTGAGATGGTGTCAGACTGCTAAAAATCTCCTCCCGCAATTGCGTCGCCCGTGTCTCTAGTTGGCGAATTTGTCCAGAAACATCAACACCATTTTCTTCAGCCAATTGGCGAATTTGGTCAATCCGAGTAGCCAGTTCTGCTAAAGGCTTTTCAAAATCTAACAGTAGCGGTTTGCGCTCAGTGGTTGCCATAATTATGTTCGTTGTCAGTTGTCAGTTGTCAGTTGTTGGTTGTCAGTTGTCAGTTGTCAGTTGTCTTTTCTTTGCCACTGACCACTGACCAATGACCAATGACTAAACTAGTAATGGTCTAAAACCGTGTTTAATGGACACACGACCAATTTGCTCCATTTTGTCTACGGTAATCTGATTACGCCCCCAAGAAAAGTTTGTATATAACTTCTCAAATTCCAGCAGCATTGATTCGGCAAAACAAGCAAATAATTGCCGCCCTGGCACATCCATATTGACAATTTTCATGATTTTCCAGTCAATATCTAGAGAATGCTCCACAATGCCACCATTTAATACATATACCCCCGGATGCTGAACTTTTGTGCCTAAGTTTTTAGGATAGCCCCCATCAATCAATAGACAGGGTTGTTTTAATGTTGTTGGGTCAATTTCTACGCCTTTGGGCATACTCGCCACCCAGACGACAATATCCGCTTGGGGTAATGCTTCCTGTAATCCCATAATTTTACCCCGTCCTAGTTCTGCTTGCAGTTCTTGGAGACGTTCTTGATTTCTCGCAATTAATAATAATTCTTGAACATCTGTTTTTTTATCTAGCCAGCGGGTGACTGCGCTGCCAATATCCCCCGTTGCACCGCACACAGCTACAGTTGCTTTGGACAATTCAATCCCTAGTTGTTTGGAAGCTTCTTCTACTTGCCGACAAATAATGTAAGCTGTATGAGTGTTGCCTGTGGTGAAGCGTTCAAAATCTAGGTTAATATTGCGGACTTGTTTGAACTGCTCTAAATTAAAGTTCTCAAAAATAATTGAGGAAAATCCACCCAAGGCTGTAATATCAATGCCATGCTTTTGAGCATGAGCCATAGCATTAAGAATTTTGCGCGTTGCGGCTTTAATGCGGCGATTAGCCAGCATTTCCGGTAAAAAGCATGATTCTACATACTTTCCTTCTATTTTCTGCCCGGTGATACTGGTGACAGTGATATGATCAACTATTTGCGGCGGGGCGCTACACCAAAAGTCTAGCCCTTGATCGGCATATTCTGGATATCCCAATTCTTGAGCTACTGATTGAGCGTGTTCTAAACTAGTCAGATGTCCAATTAAACCAAACATGGAGTGATATATTAGGCGTGTGCTGTCGTGCAAAACTGTGGAATTAGTGAGCAATACCAACTTTGGATTTGAGTCTTGAATTTGAGAGAAATCGCAAACTATAGTATCTAACTATTAAAAATACTACATAAGGGGTCAATGTTCACAGTTGACGGTTGACTACTTCCCCTACCTCCCCTACTTCCCCTACCTCCCCTACTTCCCTTGGGGTAACATGGTTGTCACCCCAAGGATATTCTTAAGCGGCTACAAGTCCGTAGGCAGAAAGACGCATGATATCACGGGTAGTGAAGCCAATGTTACTTAGGGCATCACCATATTGAATCATAAAATCTTCTACTAAAGCGTCTTTTTCCATAGCTAAAACTTTGGCATCATCTGCTACTTGATTGAGCATTCTCCATACTAGAGGCAGGTTTTGGCGGTTAGCTTGCTCTAATTCGGCTTTGGATTCTGTAAAGTTTTTTTGCAACCACACTTCACCAAAGTTGAGATGGCTGTATTCTTCTTTTACTACCCCTTCTGTGATTTTACGAGCAAAATCATCAGCCACAGGAATATAGATATTGTAGGCAGCGATCGCAAAACATTCGATAATTAATGATTGAATCAACAGGCAAGTCACGACTTTACCTTCTTTAGCTGCGGCTTGGAAATTGTCGTGTAGTCCCAAGAAAAACTTTTTCGCAAATTCTAAATCTGGAGTCACTTTTAAGTTCCGTCCACAGGCTTCAAATCCTTTTTTGTGGCGACTTTCCATTTTCGAGAGGGCAATTAGTTCCTTTTCCTGTGCCGGCAGTAGTTGAGCTAATGTAATGTAATTTTCGTGAGCTTCCTGTTCCCCTTCAATTACAATGGCATTGATGCGGCTATAAGCATCTTTATATATTTCACTTTGAAAATCAATTGTTTTAATTTGGTCTACAAGTTGCTGCATTGTCTGTATTACTCCGTTAACCCTGCTCATTTGATACAAAAACTCAACTTACCCGATAAATTTGGGGTAATTATCACTGTGATTTAATTTAACTTAACAAGAAACTATAGTTATTAGATTAATTTTTGCTGATAATTGTACTACCAGAAAAACAAATGTATGAAGTCATAGCCAATGTCCAAGCTAAACTGGAATCTCAAAAATGCCAATTTTGGAACCTGTTAGCCGTAGGAACAGGTACATTTAGAGTTTTGCTGCCGCTAATTGTGGTTTTCCTGACTTCCTTTGGGTTTGAAGCTACCACACACAACAAAGACTTCCCAGTGTCATCTTATGGTAGGGAAGTTTTTACTGGACTTTGAATATTCTACCTTAGTAGCGATCGCACTTACAACTTTTCCAATTTTCACTTAGGGATACACAACTAATGTAGTTAACCAAGGTCAAATAGCGTCAATTGCTTATAATTCGCTCTCTGATTGACCTTACTCGTAAGTTTGCTTTGAGGTTCTAGAGCCTGGGGCACTATCCTTGCCCGTTATCGCCTCGGTTTCCACTAGGGAATCGGTGAAACTTCTGAGTCCGTTCTAACAAGATTACCTTCACAAATGATAGTAGCAAGGATAATTGCTACGATAGCCGTAATAATGTTATTTTTAATTAGTCAAAGCGAATACTTTTCAAATTCAGGAATGATTGATCTAAGTAGGTGAACACAATAAAACCAAACTGTGTAAAGAAATGTAAAATCGCCCAAACCCTCTTCACTCTTGCCTCTTGCCTCTTGCCTTTTGCCTTGCCATAACGACAATTTTCAACGCTCACCTACTTAATTTTGTTCGCCGGGAAGAAAAGCGATTAATTGTCATTCCCCGTCTTGTTGAAATTCGCTAAAAGTTCTATGTGTCTTTTTTAAGTCGAAATCAGTCGCAATTAAATCAATACCATCAATAATTTTACTGGGTTCGGCAATTCGCAAAGCCGTAAAACATTTGTCTCGATAATTGGGGTGATTTTGGAAAAAAAGTATCGCTTTTTTTAAAGGTTCAATTACAGGATAAGCTGATTCTGCCTTCTCAATAGCTACTTGAGGAATGGGAGAATTGAGCCTTTGCATAGCCAAATCAATCAAATCTCTCGACTCTACTGAGGAATCATTCCATCTGTCAGAATTAGCTAAAAGTTTTTCTGCAAAACTGTCAATTTGATTTAAGCATGGGACAGGCGACCAAATGGGATAATTTGCTTCTCCCAATTCAATCCGTCCTTCCATAATTATCTCAAATTTAATCAGGGTTTCATCAACTATAATGGCAAATCTTATTCCGTACTGGTCAGCTTTAATTTGTCCGGGTAGATTGAGATTATTTTGAGTGTTGAAAAGGGCATTATATTGATTTTCAGCTATTTTTTGTCGTAGTAATCGGTAGCCTGTACCAGTAGAACAGAGAAAATCTATATCTTTGCTTAATCTATATTCTCCATGATTTAAACTAACCAGAGTCCCACCGCCAAAATATGCGCCACACTCTAATAAAAAATTAGCCTTTAATTGATTAAGAACATTTAAAATTTTTTGATGAAACTCCCTCTCAAACATTTTCGCTCCTAACCATGAATGATAATATTGAGCTAATTGTTGCACAAATAAGGTTTCTATTTGGCTTAAGTCGCCTAAAACTCCCCGGTAGTGCCACCCGCGTTCATATATTCTCAGTATTTCTAAAGGAGTAAGATCTTCGGTATTTTCTCTTTGCCAACATAATTTTTGCAAAAAGGGTAATTTTTCAAATTGGGTTAACATTTTCATCAATGAGATTGCAAACGCAGATGGACGCTGATTAACGCAGATGGGTTGGTGTTAGGTTTTTAACTCTTTTCTTAAATACTATCATTTTCTACTGCCCCTTCTAATAATTTGGCTGCATCAGCATCGGTTTTTCAATGGGATGTTCTTTGTCCCATTGCTGATTAAAATTTTAGGATTTCGATAATATTTTTACATTTCTACCAATTTCTCCGCCAACCGACTTAATGCAGGTCAGACAAACAACAAAACGTCTGACCTGCGGATTTAACTTTTAAGCACAAAGAGCTAAAATCTGTTCCACAACTTGGGGGTTAACGTCTTTATTTTCCCCCAAAGCGGTCATCCCATGTTTTTCTAAATTTTTGATAACTGCGGGAATAGTTTCTACTCCCACACCATAATCAGATAAATGAGTGCGAACACCAACTGATTCAAAGAAATCACGAGTTTTAGTAATTGCGGCATTTACCCGTTCTTCTTCCGAACCACCGACAACTTGCCAAACTCTATCTGCATATTGTAGAAGTTTTTGCCACTTGCGATCGCGTCTAATCGTCAAAGTTCCAGGTAACACAACCGCCAAAGTTTGAGCATGATCCATACCATGCAACGCTGTCAACTCATGGCCTATCATGTGAGTCGTCCAATCTTGAGGCACACCAGCCGCAATTAACCCATTTAATGCCATTGTCGCCGACCAAACCAAATTTGCTCGCGCATCATAATCTGTAGGATTAGCTAAAGTTTTTGGTCCTTCTGAAATCAAAGTTTGTAAAATTGATTCAGCCATACGGTCTTGTAATGGTGCATTCACCGGATAGGTCAAATACTGCTCCATCACATGAGTAAAAGCATCAACAATACCATTGCTAATTTGCCGAGGAGGCAGGGAGAAAGTTGTTTCTGGGTCAAGAACGGAAAATTTCGGAAACACCAAGGGACTAGCGAAAAATAACTTTTCTTTAGTTTCCCACTTAGTCACAACTGAATTTGTATTCATTTCTGAACCAGTCGCAGGTAAAGTCAAAACCACCCCCATTGGTAAAGCCGCCGTTACCGGTGCGCCATGAGCTAAAATATCCCAAGGGTCGCCCACAAAAGGAACAGCAGCCGCTATAAACTTAGTCCCGTCCGCAACAGAACCACCACCCACAGCCAACAGAAAATCAATACCTTCTTTGCGGATTAACTCAACCGCCTGCATCAAAGTTTCAAAATGAGGATTGGGTTCAATACCGCCGAACTCAAATATATTTCTACCAGCCAATGCCGATTTTACTTGATCATAAACCCCATTAGCTTTAATACTACCACCACCGTAAGTAATCAGAATTTTCGCGTTCGCCGGGATTTCTGAACCAATATTAGCGATTTGACCCCTACCAAACAGGATTTTAACTGGGTTGTAAAAAACAAAATTTTCCATAACTTTAGTCACTCAAGAGAATTAGATTTCACTTTGAGTATTGTAATCACTTTCTTGATTTTTGTGCCTGTACCTACAGAATACTATTTTCCCCCAATCTAATTAAAAGTTGGGGAATTGTGTCCCAGACATTTTTATCAATTTAAACAAATAAACTGCCAACAAGACAAACAAAATCAGGAAATAAAGGTGTTGTCATTTACTCACTATCAACAGCAGTTTTATTAAATTTACCATTACGCCAAGTATCAGCGATATCTTTAATAAAACTAGCAAGAGGAATAGCAACCAATAACCCCAATACACCGCCTAACTTTGCGCCTATTAATAAAGAAATTACCACCCATACAGGATTTAAACCAGTTAAATTTCCTAAAATACGTGGGGCAATAATATTAGAATTAATTTGATCAATAGCCACACCTATAGCCGCAACCTCTAACCCTAAACCAAAGTCTTTTAAAGTTATTAATAAACTAACAATGCCAATACCAATACCAGTACCAAAAGGAAATAGGGAAAACAAACCAATTCCTATGCCAAAAAGTAGTGATAAAGGCACTCGTAAAACGACAAAAGCCAATGTTATGGATACGGCTAAAATAGCCCCTAAAGTAGCTTGACCAATGAAATAATTATTAAAATCTTCTCGCAGTAATTCTCGCACTTTTTTCGCTGTTTCTGGGGGAAACCAAAGATAAATACCATTCCATAAACTTTCCCCATTCAATACTAAATAAATAGTCAAAACTATGGTGATTAATAAATTCAATAAATTGCCAATAGTATCGAAAGCAAAACCTAAAATTTTCCCAGTAAAAGATTGCAACTGACTTGATATTTTTCCTAAAATTTCACCAGCTAATCCACTTAAATTTACTGGTAGTTGCTGAGTAGCTGCCCAATTTTGCAAAGCTTCTATTTGTTGAGTTGCCGATTCTATCCAATAGGGAAGAAGATTAGCTAACTCATTCAATTGTTCCAGAATAAGTGGTAGCAGAATTACACCTACAGCACCCAAAATAATAATAGATAACAGCAATACCACTACAACTGCTAAAATTCGAGGTACTCCCCGTTTTTGGAGAAGTTGAATGGGATAATCTAGCACAAAAGCCAGAAGAATAGCAACGGAAATAACACTAACCAAAGGCTGAAAATAGTTAATGAATTGAACTAATAACCATCCATTTAAAAGAATCACAGGAAAGGCTAATCCTATGTTTAACCATTTGGGTAAATTTGGTAGACTTTTTACTGGCTGCATGGCATTTATTAATAAGTAGGTTAGCATTGAAAATCTTCGTTATGGCAAGGCAAAAGGCAAAAGGCAAGAGTGAAGAGGGTTTGGGGGATTTTACTTTTCTTTACATAGATTGGTTTTATTGTGTTCACCTACTTAATATAATTTTGGCAAGATGTCTGGAAAACTCAAAAAGTTTGTGAATCGGATTATCAGACTATAGAGTTTTGATAAAATCCAGCATAATTTTCTGAGGTAAAGTTGCTAAAGGTCTAATATCTCCGGCTTTTTGAGAATAATATTCACCCTTGTCAATATCTGCTGCTGTTAATAAATCTAAATCCCACCCTTCAGAAAGTACAAGTTGACTCACTGGGACTAACAATGGTGCTTGAAATACATAACGCACAGCTTTTTCATCGCTATAAATTCCAAATTTTGTAAAATCAGTCAACTCATAACCAATTTCTTCGACAACCTCGCGCTGAACAGCTATTTCTGGAGTTTCTCCTGGTTCTATATGTCCACCGAATAAAGCCCAACAACCAGGAGCTATAATATTAGGAATATTATCCCGTAATTGCATTAAAAACTTATTCTCTCGATAGAGAATGGCAACGGCTACATAAGCTAGTTGACTGTTCATAAATTACTTTTCCTCTAAATAAACTTCACCGTATTCTTTACCAGCCAAAGGCACACTTTGATACTGAACATTACCCTTCAATACTACCTGTTCTCCGACTTGGAAATTGCCCTGATTAGTGATTACCCAAATTTTCCCAGTTGAGTCGTTAATTTGATATGATTTTTTCTTGATTAATGGAGCATACTTTTCTACTTTACCTTGAATGTAAACTGTCGTGTCCTGATTTTTTTTGGTAATTTTTTGAATCTGTGTTACATTAGCACCAATATTAAAATTTTTAAGATTGATACCAGAATTTTCTCCCTTACCACAAGCATAAAGTCCCGTTACCAGAGAGAAAGATAGTCCCACAGTAAAAATTTTTGCTGGTGGCATCAAAGCTACAGATTGAGCGAATTTTTGCATTACTGCCAATTTTATCTCCAGGTTACACAAATTAATCGTTATTGATCATAATGCTATCTGGTCGCAAAAAGATAAGTAGGTGAACACAATAAAACTAAACTGTGTAAAGAAACGTAAAATCGCTGAAAACTTCTTTACTCTTGCCTCTTGCCTTGCTATAACGACAATTTTCAACGCCAACCTACTTAGGAATGTGAATTAAATAAGGTGCAAAAGTAGGGTGTGTTAGCGACAGCGTAACGCACCATTCCAGGTTACATCAGAATTGCAGGTTATTAAATTTGCGTTCCTTAGTGATTCTGTCAAAATCATGAAGAGATGAATAAATTCTCAGCGATACCTTCAGTTAGTAACCTTCTTATCTTTCTTGTTTGAGAACGAGTCAATATTGCAAATAATGGCTTTTTTATGTTATTAATTAATTTATACCAAAATAAGATGAATCTGCATAAGTAGGTGAGCGTTGAAAATTGTCGTTATGGCAAGGCAAAAGGCAAGAGGCAAGAGGCAAGAGTGAAGAGGGTTTGGGCGATTTTACATTTCTTTACACAGTTTGGTTTTATTGTGTTCACCTACTTAGAATCAGAGATCAGAAATAATTGACCGCAGATAAACGCAGATGAATTAACAGATTTGATGATTTTGTGCGGACTCATATAAAATTGGTATTAGCAATTTAGTACAATTTATCCTAAATTTATGTCTAACTTTAACCAACCTCTGACCTATCCTACTGTTAGCAAAAGTGAGCAGGTGGATAATTATCACGGAATGGCGATCGCCGACCCTTACAGAGCCTTAGAAGACCCGGATACAGAAGCAACAAAAGCTTGGGTAGAAGCCCAAAATCAAGTTACCTTTAGCTATTTAAACGAAATTCCTGCCAGAGAAAAAATCAAACAGCGGCTAACAAAACTTTGGGATTATGAAAAATATGGAACTCCCTTTAAAGAAGGTGAAAGTTACTTTTATTTCAAAAATGATGGACTGCAAAATCAAAGTGTCCTCTATACTCTGCCAACTTTAGATGCAGAACCAAGAATTGTACTTGATCCTAATCAACTTTCAGAAGATGGTACAATTGCCCTTTCAGGAATTTCCATCAGTGAAAATGGTCAACTTTTAGCCTATGGTTTATCTAGTTCTGGTTCAGATTGGCAAGAATGGAAAGTTAGAAATATTGCCACAGGTGAAGATTTACAAGATCATCTCCAATGGATTAAATTTTCCGGTGCTTCTTGGACTCATGATCATCAAGGGTTTTTCTACAGTCGTTATGATGAACCAAATGAAAAAACCAAATTAGAAGATGTTAATTATTACCAAAAACTTTATTATCATCAACTTGGTACACCCCAATCAGCAGACATCTTAATTTACCATCGTCCTGATGAAAAAGAATGGGGTTTTACTGGGAATGTCACGGAAGACGGCAAATATTTGATAATTTCAATCTGGCTAGGAACTGACTCCAAAAACTTAGTTTTTTACAAGGATCTAACAAATCAAAATTCTGAAGTCATCGAACTAATTAATCAATTTTCCGCAAATTATAGCTTCATTGATAATGACGATCATGTTTTCTACTTTCGCACAGATTTCAATTCTCCAAAAGGTAGAGTTATTGCCATTGACACGAGAAAACCAACTCCCGAAAATTGGCAAGAAATTATTCCTCAAGCAGTAGAAACATTAGAAAGTGTCAGTGTCTTAAATAATCAATTTGTGGCTGATTATTTACAAGATGCCCATAGCCAAATTAAGATATTTAATCTCAAAGGTAATTTTATTCGAGAAGTAGAATTACCCGGAATTGGTGCAGCCAGCGGATTTAGTGGTAAACGGTATGATACAGAAACATTTTATAGTTTTACCAGCTTTACTACCCCTGGAACTATTTATCGTTATGACATGAAAACAGGTAAGAGTGAACTTTTTCGTCAGCCAGAAGTAGATTTCAATGCTGATGAATATGAGACAAAACAGGTTTTCTATGCAAGTAAAGATGGTACAAAAGTGCCAATGTTTATTACTCACAAAAAAGGAATTAAATTAGATGGTAACAATCCTACTTACCTCTATGGATATGGTGGGTTTAATATCTCCTTAACACCAAGTTTTTCTGTTAGCCTTTTAATATGGCTAGAAATGGGAGGAGTCTATGCTGTTCCTAATTTACGTGGTGGTGGTGAATATGGAGAAGAATGGCATCAAGCAGGAATGAAATTGCAAAAGCAAAACGTTTTTGATGATTTCATTGCTGCGGCTGAATGGTTAATTGCCCATAATTACACCCAACCTGGAAAATTAGCTATTGCTGGAGGTAGTAATGGTGGTTTATTAGTGGGTACTTGCATGACACAACGCCCTAATTTGTTTGGTGCAGCCCTACCCGCAGTAGGCGTTATGGATATGTTGCGCTTCCATAAATTTACCATTGGCTGGGCTTGGGTGGCTGAATATGGTTCTTCAGAAAACGCAGAAGAATTCGCAACTTTATATGCTTATTCACCTTTGCATAATCTGAAGCCGGGAACAGCTTATCCAGCTACATTAATTACTACCGCAGATCATGATGATCGTGTAGTACCTGCTCACAGTTTTAAATTTGCTGCGGCTTTACAAGCAGCGCATGGTGGTGATGCACCTGTATTAATTAGAATTGACATGAAGGCAGGACATGGTGCTGGTAAACCAACAGCAAAAATTATTGAGGAAGCAGCAGATAAATGGGGTTTCTTAGTCAAAGTTTTGAAAGTTGAAATTTAATTTCCCCTACCCATGTACCAGCATGACGTAAAATCGAGCGTCCTGAAACTAACCTTTGTCAGAATCAGGACATCCAGGATTTAAGGATTTAAGTAATGGGACAGAATTAATTACACAATATCATTGCGTAAGCGTTGCGTGGCGTTAGCCATATGGAACGAAGTGAAATGAAGCAATCGCCAGGGTTGCGATTGCTTCCCTTCGCTCGCAATGACTGTAAATATTTTTGTCCAATTACTTATGTAAGGGTTTAGCAGTGCTAAACCCCTTGTATCGAAGTTCAGGGGGTAGGGGCGCAGGGCCTGCGCCCATTCAGGAGTATGGCTAACGTAAAATTTAAAATTATCAAATTGCTAATTAAATTACATTTAATGCTTCCTTATACTTACGTTATTCCACGTAAATGGACTTTGTTTGTCTAGTAGCGATCGCTAATTGCCGTTATTTGACTAAACTGGAAAAGTGTTCACAATTACCGCTATTATAATTCTTGAGGTGTTAGATCAAGAGTGCAGCCACCCAGGGGAAAGAAAATGAGAGAGATTCAAGGACAACTCCCGATTTTAGCTGGAAACAAAGGAAGATACCAACTTCTAAGACCTTTAGGAGGAGGGAGTTTTGGGGATACTTTTCTCGCTATTGACCTAAATACACTTAATCAACGTCGTTGTGTTGTTAAGCGATTACGAATTGAGAGTCATCATTCTCCTGAAATTGTTGCAGGGATCAAAAAAGCCTTTGAAAGAGAGGCTAAGGTTCTAGAAGATTTAGGGGATAAAAGTGGTAATATTCCCTCCTTATATGATTATTTTTCCTTAACTGTAACTGACCCGCAATTAAATACTCAACAAGAGTTTAATTATTTAGTTCAACAATATATCGAAGGTGAAGATCTAAGTAAAGAACTGGAACAACAAGGACGTTTTTCAGAAGCAAAAGTTTTGACTCTATTAAATAATATTTTACCTGGTTTGGACTTTATCCATAATCACAATGTTATTCACCGAGATATTAAACCTAGTAATATTGTGCGCTCCAAAGCAGAAGATAACAAATTCTATTTAATTGACTTTGGAGCAGTTAAACAAGTAATTAAAGGTGATATCTCCACCACAGAAAAATCTATAGTATTTGGAACTATTTCCTATGCTCCCCCAGAACAAATCAAAAATGAAAAAGTTGATTATTCCAGTGATTTATATGCTTTAGCTGCTTCTTGTGTGCGATTGTTAACAGGTGAATTTCCAGATAATTCCCTTGATGTTAATAATCTTTGGAATTGGCAAAAATATCCCCATATTAGTGAACATTTAGGTAAGATATTAAAGCGTATGCTCCAAGAAGATCCTTATTATAGATTCCAGTCAGCACGGGAAGTAATGGAAGCTCTGAATAAACGTGATGATCAACGACAGGAATTAAAGCCGTCTACTAGGGATGAAAATAATGGTGGTGGTGAAAAGACAATAATTATCTCTCCTTCCCAACCTCGATTTATTCAAGTTTTATTGATAACAGCAATTATTTTGACGACTGCTGGGGTTTTAATAGCTATTTACCGCCATCAAAATCAAGTCCCCCCAGGGGAAATTCAAACTATTCCTGGTCAACTATTTGAGGATAAACAATTTGGAATTGAGATCAAATATCCTCAAGATTGGAAGGCTGAAAAACAACAATATAGTCCGTTAACCGGGGGAACTATTGCCAAAATATCTCCTAATAGTTCCAGTTTGAATCTAGATGTAGGGTTATTTATCCGTGTGGTATTGATAGAAAAATCCCAGTCTCTATCAGAGTATAATCTGGCTGCTATCGAACAAATTCAAAAATCTGTTAAAGACGTACAAATTCTCCAACAACAACCAATAAAAATAGATAATCGAGAGGGATATCAAATAGTTTATAGAGGTCAAGAGCAAATCGGTAACTTCAGGTTTAAAGTCATGGAAATTTGGACTATCAGTAATTCAAAAGTTTATATTCTGACCTATCGAGCCGAAGAAAAACTCTATGATCCCTTTCTTAAAGATGTAGAACAAACCATGATTAAGTCTTTTCGTTTGCAGTCTACTTTATTTTTATAAGTCCCAGCGGGGTAATAAGTAATTGGACAAAAATATTTACAGTTATTGCGAGGGAAGGGAAGCAATCACAACCCTTGCGATTGCTTCATTTCACTTCGTTCCATATGGCTAACGCCACGCAACGCTTACGCAATGACATTGTGTAATTAATTCTGTCTCACTACTTATACCTTGCCAGTTGACATTTGCACACTAGTTATATTAACGTAGGATTGATTCAACTCATCAGCTTTTTGTAACCCTCTTAATAACCTGATTTCTTATGGCTTTAGTTATGAAAAATAACCTATCAGCACCCTTAACTGGTCTGGCTTTAGCCTTGAGTGTCACTTTAGCTAGTAATCAGCCCAGCCAAGCTCAAAGCCGTCAATTTAGTTGTGGTTTGAGTGATAACTATCCAGTAACCGTGGTTCGTCACCCAACCAGAGGTAGTGTAGCCTTAATTGTGTGGACAAACACAAGTCAGATTAGTGGTACATGGACACCTCAAAAACGTTGTCAAGAGGTATCAGATCGTTTCCAGAAACTGCAAAATAAAGGTGAACTGAAAATCCTGAAAACGGGAACAGTTAACGGTCAATATGTTATCTGTGGTTTAGGAACTAATCAGGGAGCTTGCGATAAGAAAAATGTTTTACTGACCATGACAAAGGATCGTGACCCCAAGCAGGTTCTCGAACAACTATTGAATACCCGTGTAGCCGCAGGTGGGGAGGCTGTTTACCTCAGTGGCGACCAAGCGGGACACATTAAACCAACAATCAACCGTGATGGCACTGCCAGCGTTGATATTAATCAAGTGATTAACAGTAAGAGTGAGCCGATCTGGTAAATTGGAAATTATGGGGGGAAAATCATGAGTTGGCGCAGAGGAATGGTCGCTGTTTTTGCAATAGCTGGTTCTGTTTTGCCTTTGGCAACTCCAGTGTCGTCAGTTCAAAAACCCCCTTTTTCAATGGTTAATTTGCGGTCTGGCCAAGAACAAATTCAACTTGAACAAGCAGCCCGTTTAATCACAGTTAGGATTTTAAGTAGCCCTAAACAAAAGCGCGATCGCTCATTAGGTTCTGGTGTACTATTTTATAAAGATCATAAAAATCACTTCACCTCAACCTATGGAGTAATTACCAATAATCATGTTTTACAAGCAGGTGAAGCTCCCTATTTTATTCAAACTCCCGACGGAAAAACACACCGTGCTAACTCTGTGGTGCGGAAAAAACAACTGAGGGGAAATGATTTAGCCTTATTAGAATTTGTAGCTGACTCAGAATACAGGATTGCTACCAAATCAAATCAACAAGCTGCCATTGGAGCTTGGGTAATGTCCGCAGGTTTTCCCCTCAAAAATAGCCAAAGCAAATATCGGGGGTTTGTGATTAAACCCGGTAACATTGAATTGGTATTGGATAAAGCCCTAGAGGGAGGATACCAAATTGGCTTTACCAATGACGTAGAAAAAGGGATGAGTGGCGGACCCCTATTGAATCGCGCGGGGGAATTAGTGGGAATTAATGGACTTCATGCTAACCCAATTTGGGGTGATCCTTATGTTTTTGAAGATGGTTCTTACCCAACGGACGCACAGCGAGAACAAATAAGTCAATATAGCTGGGGTATTCCCTTAGAAACAGTCAAGCAATTATTGTTTGCCAAAAGTAAGCCTTGATGCTTCTAATTTTGGGTGAAACAAAAAATATAATACAGCAGTTTCCGTGATTATGAGGTACAGATGTTAATGATCAAATCCTTGTAACACAGGCATCTTGCCTGTTGATAGTGTACCTCATTTACCTCAAATCTGCTGTATATAAAAATATAGTATTGTAGGGTGCGTTAGGATGAAATCCGTAACGCACCGCATCATTGATAATAGTGCGTTACGCTATCGCTAACACACCCTACGGACTTGGTAGGCTTTTTTGATTTGTGCCAGTTCAGGGTGCGGAATGTGGCATATAATTCATTGATTTGTGACTAAAAATACCGTATAGTATAATAAATTTTTGCAAGTTCCAAGGTTACTGATGGTGGCTAAGTTCAACTAGACAAAAATTTTCCGTTGCTATGTAAAGCGTAAATAGAAAGCAAACAATAGTTTCCAAATCTTCGGAGAAAGTTATGAATATGCACTCTGTTAAGATTGTTGCTTTAGGCACTATAGGTGTGCTGGCAACAACCACCTCTACACTGGCTCAATTTAATACTAATCCTATCCATCTGACTCAGGCTACTAGCTTCACTTGCGGTCCCCACCTAAAAACTTACGTAGTTCGCTCACTAGATAACCGGGCAGGAACCGGGATTCGCTGCGTCAAATTTAGTGAAGGAGGAGCAGGCGGCGCTAGTATTCCCCGTCTGGCGTGGTACGGGGAAGGAGCCTGGGGAGGGTGTACCTACCGCCATCTGGGACACGCATTTTACGAAGGTAGGATGCTGGTTGGGTCTGCGTCGGATTTTCATGGTAATGGTGAGTGTACCAACAACAATTTTCCACGTAATCTAACAGTCCGAGGAACTACACCTGACTGGACAGTGATTCAGGTGACTGGTGCCTGGAATGAGGAGTGGCGTTCAGTTTCCTCAACTAGTTATAGACCCCTACCCCGTCCTCAAACCTGTGGTGGCTATCTTGATCAATACAGGGTATCTGATTTGGGTGGTGGCCGTCCCGGAGCAGGTCTGCGCTGTATGCTTAAAGTTGGTCAGGCAAATACAACCTGGTTTGGGAACGGGAATTGGAATGGGAATACTTATTCTCACTTAGGGACTCGCGGAAACAATGGGTATGGCGCTGGAGATATATGTGGAAATGGCTTTGGACCAAGCTGTAATAATTTCGGTTACGGTTCTCTGACATTCACCCCTACCCCCGGTGGTTTTAAGGTGACTGGTGCCTGGAGTGAGCAGTGGCGTAGGTAGAGACAGTTATTAGCGAGATTTTCGGCACAATAGTAATTCATCGGTTATGGGTAATTCATAAATTACCCACTACATCCACAACTTTGATCAGATTTGAAGATACTAGGATTTACGCATTGACAAGATTCCCCAAATATGTGAGGTAAATTTTATCCCTTGTAGGGTGCGTCAGACACGATATTTTGACAAAAAAAACAGATTCCCTCTATCTGACGCACCCTACTCAATAAGTTATTCCCAAAGCCGAAAACGACGCAATTTCCTTCATTCATATCATGGTAAATTAGTGAGCGTGCGTAAGTCCTGGATACTAGTATAATATTTCTTGAAAACCCATTAACAATAATTAAGGTTTTTTCTTTTCTTGAAAAAAAGCCCAAGCAGATTTTATCTAAAAAAATTGTACAAAAAATAGTTGAGAATTTCAAGCCCTGAAATTAACTTTTTTCGTTAGCTTATTGAGAAAATTCTCAAGATTATTGAGAATATAGGGTACTTGTGCTTTTTTGCTGAAGAATGATTTGAATAAATTATTAGATATATTCAGATGTATAATAATCATTGATAATGGTGCGTTACGCTGTCGCTAACACACCCTACCTAAATGAATCTCATTTTACCCATAATCCTTGATCATGGTGCATTACTATTGAGCAAACCCAATCAAATCCCCAATCAAATCCCCAGTCGGTTTTAACCGACTTGAGCTTTCAGACAGGGAATTTATTCCCTGGCTGTCTGGCTGTCTTACATCTTTGCGTGAAGTACAAAGAAGGGCTACTATAAAAAATAGTATTATAACAGACAAAGGACTATGAAATTTTCCCAGGGATTAGGCGTAATTCTAGGGACAACAACCCTAGCTTTAGTACAATACCAACCCGTATCTGCATTAACTCCTGCACAAGTCAATGAGATCGCTAAACAAATCACCGTCATGATTGGTGGACTAGATGGAAAAGGTTCAGGAGTAATTATTGCCAAAAATGGTAATACCTACACTGTGCTAACAGCTAATCATGTGGTGAAAAAAGCCGGAGTTTATGACGTTATAACCCATGACGGGCAAAAATACCCCATGGAAAGCGCTCAAACTCTGGGAAAACTGGATTTAGCTTTAGTCAGATTTACCAGTTCCAAAAATTATCCCCCTGCTAAAATTGCTGATTCTCGGACAGTTAAAGAAGGTGCAACGGTATATTATGCAGGGTTTCCGACTGAAACTGCAAATCAACTGCGTAGATATCGTTTTATACGAGCCGATATAACAGGCAGGAGTCAAAATCAAGAAGGGTATGAATTATCCTATAATGGACAAGCTTTACCGGGGATGAGTGGAGGTCCAGTATTAAATGAAGAAGGTCTTCTAATTGCTATTCACGGTAAGGCGGAAACCCGTGATATTAAAATTCAAGGTTTTTTTAAGCCTGAAATTGTAGGAGTTCAGGGAATACCGACGGAAAAAGTACCAGATTTAGACAGTATCATCACAAAAGGTATTAGTTCATCTAACCAGCAACCTAATTCTGTCCCTACTATTAGTCTTAATGATGCTGGAGCTTACTACAGGCGCGGAGTTCTTTACTATAAGCAGAAAAAATGGGAATTAGCATTGGCTGATTATACTAAGGCTATTCAACTTAATCCTAGTTTTACTGATGCTTACTACAGTCGCGGTTGGCTTTACTATAAGCAAGAAAAATGGGAATTAGCATTGGCTGATTATACTAAGGCTATTCAACTTAATCCTAGTTTTACTGATGCTTACTACAATCGCGGGTTTGTATACAAAAAGCAAGAAAAATGGGAATTAGCATTGGCTGATTTTACTAAGGCTATTCAACTTAATCCTGACTCTGATACAGCCGCTGAATCTTACCACCAACTGGGAAATATTTACAGTGATCTGGGAAACAAGGAATTAGCAATAGCTAATTACACCAAAGCTATTGCTATTTTACCTAAGTTTGCTTGGGCTTATTTAAATCGTGGCTCTAATTACCAAGAACTGGGAAAATACGAACTAGCTCTGGCAGATTTCAACAAAGCCATTAATATTAATCCCAATTTTTCTTTTGGTTACTACCTTCGCGGTTGGCTTTACAGGAGGCAAGAAAAACCGGAATTGGCATTGGCTGATTTTACTAAGTATATCGAACTTGACCCTGACTCTGATACAGCCGCTCAGGCTTACCTCCAGCTGGGAAATATTTACAGTGGTCTGGGAAACAATGAATTAGCAATAGCTAATTACACTAAAGCTATTGCTATTGTACCCAAGTTTTTTTGGGCTTATTTAAATCGTGGGGCTGTTTACACAGAACAGAAAAAATGGGGTTTAGCATTGGCAGATTATACCAAACTTATTGGATTTTTTCCCGATTCCGGCAGGGCTTACAGGGATCGAGGTGATGTTTACAAGCAGCTAGGAGACAAACAAAAAGCTAAAGAAGACTATCTACAAGCAGCACGATTATTCCTAGCTAAAGGTAAAGATTGGAATACTGACTATGAAGAAGTAATAAAACTATTGAACTCATTATAGGCATTTCCTACCCAGTTTGGCACGGTCTACCACTTCCTCTAACATACCTCTAAGATACAAGGTTGGGTTGAGGTACAAAACCCAACATAAACGTCACGTGAGTTCGACATAACGATAATTTGTGGAAAACTCACCCCACGTAGGAGTCTCAAGCCCTTATTCTCTCGTTGAAAAAATCATAACTCCGTTCGCGTAGCGTCTCCGAAGGAGAAACTCCTAACTCCGAACTCACGTAACGGCGGGTTGCGCTGTTGCTTAACCCAACCTACAAAGAATAGATAAGCTGTTGTGCATTTAGTTTGTATAATTCTAGCGGGCAAGATGCCCGCACCACAAAGTTCAAGTAAATTATGGTTATCAAATTTAGCTGCGTAACAGCTTAAAGCTGAATAGTTGGGTTGAAGCATGAAAATAGTTTTTTTGACGAACCGCAGAGACACAGAGGACACAGAGGTAGGAAAATCAGAGATGTTCACATTTCATTTAGGGGCGTTGCTGAAACCAGGTATGAATTTAGGTGTAGAGACGTTCCATGGAACGTCTCTACAAGGGTTTTGAAATCATTAAAAATCATTTTCATACCTCAAGTCAGCAACAAGCGTTACAGGCGTTGCTGAATCGAGGTATGAAATTCCCAAATTGAATCTTTAAAACTCAAACCTCAGTGCGTCTTTGCGCCTTTGCGTGAGACTAAAATTCATACTCTTAATCAGCAACGCCGTGCGTTACGCTGTCGCTAACACACCCTACCTAAATGAATCTCATTTTACCCATAATCCTTGATCATGGTGCATTACTATTAAGCGCTCCCCAATCAAATCCTCAGTCGGTTTTAACCGACTTGAGCTTTCAGACAGGGAATTTATTCCCTGGCTGTCTGTCTGTCTTACATCTTTGCGTGAAGTACAAAGAAAGGCTACTATAAAAAATAGTATTATAACAGACAAAGGACTATGAAATTTTCCCAGGGATTAGGAGTAATTCTAGGGACAACAACCCTAGCTTTAGTACAATACCAACCCGTATCTGCCTTAACTCCTGTACAAGTCAATGATATCGCTAAACCAATCACCGTCATGATTGGTGGATTAGATGGTAAGGGTTCAGGAGTAATTATTGCCAAAAATGGTAATACCTACACTGTGCTGACAGCCAATCATGTGGTTAAAAAAGCGGGATATGGTATTTATGAGCTTATCACCCATGACGGGCAAAAATACCCGATGGAAAACAAAGCTCAAATTGTGGGAAAATTAGATTTAGCCCTAGTCAGATTTACCAGTTCTCAAAATTATCCCCTTGCTAAAATTGCTGATTCTCGGACAGTTAAAGAAGGTGCAACGGTATATAACTCTGGATTTCCTATTCCTTCTATTTCTAATAGTCAACAGCGAAATTACTTCTTTTTAACATCCCAAATCACAGCTAGAGGAAGGGGAGAAAATCTGGGATATGATTTATTTTTGAGTGGGAGTCCAAGACCGGGAATGAGTGGAGGACCAATATTAAACGACCAGGGGGAAGTAATTGGTATTTATGGTAAGGCTGAATTTGGCATAAGTGAATCAGCGTTAGCAAGAGATGGAGTTCAGGGTATCCCGACGGAAAAATTCCCCAATTTAATTAGTAATATTCAAAATAATACTCAAGCTAATACCCCTCGTAATAATCCTAGTCCTACAAATGAACCTACACCTGTTATATTTCAAAATTTAGAAGCATTGTTAAAAGCAGGAAAATGGCGAGAAGCAGATTTAGAAACTTGGGAATTGATGAAAAAGTTAACTAAACGAGAACGGGAAGGATGGTTAAGACTTGAAGATGTGAAAAATTTTCCCAGACAGGAATTGCGAAAAATGGATCAATTATGGGTAAAATATAGCAATGGCAAATTCGGCTTTTCTGTACAAAAGCAAATTTGGCTGGACTTGGGAGGCAAGTTAGATGGAGAATACGACTGGGATACTTTTACGAAGTTAGGCTCCCGCGTTGGTTGGAGAAAAAATAATGAATGGCTCAGTTACGATAGTTACACCTTTAGTACGAATGCACTACCGGGACACCTGCCTGGAGGGTTGTGGTATGGTGTGAGGGTGGGGGGAGAGGTTACTCTTTTCTCTTCTCTAGACTATAACCCATAAGCGTTATACAAGATTATAAGTATTTCTTATCAAAAAATAAACAACCGATTTATTAGGCTTTGGGGATTTCATTACCTGTTAGGCAGTTTGTAGTATACCTGTAGTAAATTCGTAGTTTGGGGTTGAGGTACAAAATCCAACATCAGCGTCGCCTCTTAAGCGGGCTTTTAGGTTGGGTTGAGGTACAAGTACAAAACCCAACATAAACGTCGGGTTGCGCTGTTGCTTAACCCGACCTACAAAAAATAGATAAAGTATTACCTGATACAGAAATAATTGATTAAATAGGCATAAGACAACACCTAAAAAACCTAGTTTATAGGTTGTCAATAATAAGAATAATTTTGCAGAAACTCCCCAACATGATGAGGATTGTAACAATTAGCAAAGATAAACTTTTCCGCAATCTTGACTATTTCAGGATTATTTTCTCGCCAAACTTCATATAATCTTTTAGCATCTTCATCTGTTTGCTTTTGTTGACTTTTTTTCTGATTTTTATGACCATTCTTTTTTTTATTTGTTAATTTAGGTAATAATTTATTCCCCCAATAAAACTTCTTAACTTTTTTCTCTTGGGATTTATATTGATGACAAAACTTTTTATATTTACGACTACATTCCTCTAAATCTTCTCCTAAAGCTAAAAAAGCAGGGTGCCAAGTGGTAATTCCATCATCACCTAACCTTTCATAAACTCCATAATTACTAAAATCATAGAAAAAGCCATTTTGCATACCGGCAGCTTGGGGATTAGCATGAATATATCTGATAGTATTTAAGGCTCTGGTTATATCATTGTTAGAAAAACTTGTACTATGGTATCTTTTCTCCCAAAAATGTCCAGTTCTGTTTAACATTCGATTAAAACACATAGCAGAATACCAGTTAATATAGTGCATTATTTTGGGTATTTCTTCTGCCTTTTGTGGTTCAATTAAATAATGAATATGATTACTCATAATACAGAGGCTATAGAGTTTAAAACTATATTTCTCTATGGCTTTTTTGATTACATATAGAAATATTTGACGACATTCTAAACGGGTTAAGCGAAATTCTCTATTGTTACAGCGAACTGTAATATGATAGGAATAGTTACAATGAGTTTGAGTTTGTGATGACATGAAAAGTAATAAAATACAAGCAAGATGCTTGTGCTACTGTAACTTCAAAAAGCAATTTACCAGTTAAGTTGTTGTGCCGTTAAATTGAATAATTAATACAAGCAAGATGCTTGTGCTACTGTAACTTCAGGTTTTTTGATTATACAGTTTAGCTGCACATCAGCTTGTGAGTAATTCATAAATTACCCTTTCCTAATGATCAGATTTTAAGATCCCAATATATATAATATGCCCAATATACCCAGATCCCCGACTTCTTAAAGAAGTTGGGGATCTAAAGTAGGACTAATGCTCATTAACGGCGAATTTTTTTGGCTATACCAGGCCAATTTTGATCAGCTTTTTGAATATTTCCAGGAATGTCCTTTTCCCAGCGTTTTTGAGTGTCCAAATTAACATTTAAGTACAGCTTACCGTTGACAATTTTCCACGCATTAGGGTCAATAGGTGCAGTATATCCTCTACTGACAGCCCAAGCACAAAATCCTCCATATTGAGGAGCGTATTTTTCAGGGTTTTTAATAAATAAGTTGCGGTTTTCGGCTGTAGAAAATCGCCAATTTACATTCTGCCATTTATAGGTGAAATTATCATTACCCGGAATTGCCTTTCCTTGTTGAAAATAGGCTACAGCATCAAAACCTTTTAAAACAAAAGAGTCTTGGACATTAAACACCTTAGCAGCCAGCTTTAAAGGGGTATTAACCGGGGTATTTTGCCCTTGAATAGCATTTGAATCGAAATTACCATTGGCAGCGGGTTTAAGGCTGGAAGTTAGGGTTGCGTTGGTAGAATCAGCACTACAACCTGAAGCTAATCCTACTATGAATATTGAGGATGTGATGAAAGCGAGAAAGTTCTGGTGATTCATAAAAATGTTTATTTGTTTTAGGACAATATCAGGTTCTTACCCCACCCTAACCCTCCCCTTGCAAAGGGGAGGGAACTAATTTTTCCGGTTTCCCCCCTTTACAAGGGGGGACTAAGGGGGGTAAATTCCAGTTTCTTCACAAGGGGGGACTAAGAGGGTGTTTGAAAAGTTTTGAATGTATAGACTGACCCCTCTCCAAACCTCTCCCCTGCAAGGGGAGAGGCTTTAAAACCCCCATTCCCTTGCAGGGAAGGGGGGTAGGGGGGTTAGGTTTTTGGAGATTACTGGTTTAATATAATACTTTTCAAACAACCTCTAAGGGGGGTAAATTCCGGTTTCCTCAAGAGGGAATTTTTTGAACAGATGTTAAATGGAATTATGGAAAAGTGGCAAGAATTGTCTTGTTAGAAATTGTCATTAAGAAATTCTCGGCCATTTACCAATCCATTCTCCACCGCGAAAACGCCACCGGGGAAATAATAACCGCATGACTACCCAAGCAGATAAATAAACGGCTAACCAAACTAAACCATAATGTTGAGTAAATCTGATGAAATCAAATTCACTTTTAGGAATATGAGGTAAACCGATATTGGCAATTATTAAACCCAGAAATACCCCTTCTATAACTCCTGCACAAAGTTGAAATACTCCAGGCCAGTCATGGTCCCAGAGATATTTTTGCAGAAAATCATATAGGATATCCCAGGCAATGCCAAATAAACCCACATAAAACACAACCCAAAAGTAAACTAAGTTGGAGGCAATGCCTAAATATCCCCCATAGAAAAGCAGAGAAACTAACATTCCCACTGTTGCTAACAAAAAAATTCGTGTTTGCCAGCGTCCGAATAAAGTTGGAGTCATGATGATTTTATTATCCTATAATATGTGTAAGAGGGTGTTTGAAAAGTTTTTAATGTATAAACAGACCCCTCTCCAAACCTCTCCCCGAAGCGGGGAGAGGCTTTGAAAACCCCCTTCCCTCGTAGGGAAGGGGGCAGGGGGGTTAGGTTTTTGGAGATTATCGGTTTCATCTAATACTTTTAAAACATCCTCTAAATTAAGGTTTTTGATTCAATGCCCATTTTAGCCATTGCCAAAGGGAATAAATTCCCTGAATATAGCGGACTCCTGGAGCTTTTGCAGCCGCCAATGCTTCCATAGAACGATGGGCAGCATATTGTAGTCCTAAAAATGTGTCTACGGGGGCGTAGGGACCGCCTAATGTGATAATTCCTGCCCCATATATGCGAGAACGATTATTTCGCAGTTTTTTGATTTCAAAGTTGTTTTCTACATGAAAACGTCCTTGTGGGTTTAGTTCTAAATCGTAATGCAGTATTAGGTCTTTTAAAAATGGACTTTCTAAAGGATTGGAAATCAATCCTGTACAGTCAATAACAAAATCAGCAGTTAGGGTTTTTTGACCTTTGTTAGTGACTACATGAGTAATAACTTGACCTTGGGAATTACGTTCTAGTTTAGTGACTACACCATAACGAATTTCATACCATTTCTGGGCTATTCCTTGACGAATAATGTCGCGCCATTTTTTGCGACTAGCTGTGGTTGTTCCCCCCCAACCCTGTAATAATTCCCTTCGTCTTAACGGGTCAGCGGCTTCTAACATTGTCCGCATATCACCCCCCCAAGTTCCTTTTGGCCAGTTAAAAGGTTGAAATTCCCAATCATTTTCTACATAGCGTTTAGCTTGCTCAAATTGATTACCTTTGCGCGGTTCTCGGTTTAAATGAATTACCTGAATATTCCCTTGCATTTTCCGGGCTTCATACAGCCTTTCTAATATTTGTGAAGCCACAATTCCCGACCCTCGAAGGACAATAGTACCGCCCTTTTTTTCTAATTGTTGGTAAATATGATCATGGGGTTCATAACCTTGAACTACAGTTCTCTTATTTCCTGTTTCTTCGGGATATTCTTGACGATATTGTTCTAGGTCTTCTAGTAATTTAATTGCTGGATAACCTGTGCAGAGATGGACATATTTAGCTAATAAAAATTGGTGATTTCCGTCTTCTTGGTTGGAAGTAGAATAGGCAATACAATAACGCCCATCTTCTGTTTGTCGTAGACTACGAATACTGCCATATTCTAACATTTTACCCCAACCAATGCGATCGCTTTCCCGGTCCATTGACTCAAATACATCTTTGCCACGAGGGGTGTAAGTATCTGCATAAACAGGTTCGGCAAAAACTTGCCACAAAAATCCTAAAGCTGCACCAACTTGTCCAGAAAAAAAGGATTTCCAAGTATCTCTTAAAGCATATCCTGGCCACCCCCAAATATTATCAGGACAGGAATCTGAACCGGAACGAATTCGTTTATGTCGGGGAATTTGACAATTTTTCAGTAGGCTTTCATAGCGTTTATAAGGTTTATCTTGAACACTCAAAACTTTAATATTTTCTGGTTTAACTCCCGCAATTCTCAACATATCCACCCAAACAAAACTACCCATTCCTCCTCCACAGGCAACATATTCTGTTTCTCTGACTAAAATACCACTGCGACGAATAGCTTCCGGGGAAACCTTTTCTGCATTCCAAAAGTTGAGATTATAGGGAAAACCCGCAGGTTGACTAGGTACAGCGTCGGGAGTTTGCTGTTCTAAAGCATCCGTATAAGGGTTAAAAATGATGGATGATTGAGAATCTGGTAATTTCCGCACCCTAGATACAGGAATAATCTCAGATTGGGGGTTAAAAATTGTGGAATTATTTTCCAATACAACGGTAGCATTCTCATCCTCAGATCGAATGAGAATAACGGTAATGGTATGATTACCTATTCCCAGTCTATCCCCACTGTTTAAAGTCCGACGTTGATTAAGTAGCTTTTCACTGTTAACTTGAGTCCCATTGGCGCTCTTGTCTTCTACATAAAGCTCATTGTTGTCTAAGGTAATTTGAGCATGAAACCGAGAAATTTGCTTATTAGAGTCCAATAAAACTACAGGAGTCACCGTTTCACCATTGAGGACGGCAGGAAGTTGAGTTATATCTCGTCCGATAGCTACCGGCAGGGTAAAAACCTGTTCTTCCTGCTCCTCTGTCAGTTTATTTTCAGAAATCAGCTTGATTTGCATGGTTTTGATGCTCCTATTTACACCTTAATATCTGATGGTCTGACTCGGTTTGAGTCAATTGATACTATTAATACATCAATATTTTCCCCTATTTCCATAAAAATACCGAAAAAACCTTAAAAAAACTTTATTTTTT
>NZ_VILC01000004.1:0-38631 GCF_009712065.1 Aphanizomenon sp. UHCC 0183
TTTGGTTTGTCAACTACTTTGGCAAACTATTTTTCGGTTTGTTTTTTATTTGCCTGAAAACTGCTCATAATGCTGGGTTTAGTCCACAATGGGTTAGGCATTGTTGACTCAAGGAAGAGTAGATAGTGAATTTTCAGTCAGTAATAGCGATATTGCATCAGTTTTGGGAACAGCATGGGTGCTTGATTGCCCAGCCCTATGATATGGAGAAGGGCGCGGGTACTAAGAATCCCCATACTTTTTTGAGGGCTTTGGGACCTGAACCTTGGTCTGTGGCTTATGTTGAACCTTGTCGTCGTCCGACTGATGGACGTTATGGCGAAAATCCGAATCGGTTTCAGCATTATTATCAATATCAAGTCTTGATTAAGCCGTCACCGGATGATATTCAGGAAATTTATCTGGATTCTTTACGGGCGTTAGGGATTTGTCCTGAAGACCACGATATTCGGTTTGTGGAGGATAATTGGGAAGATGCGACGGTGGGCGCTTGGGGTACTGGCTGGGAAGTGTGGTTAGATGGGATGGAAATTACTCAATTTACATATTTCCAGCAATGTGGTGGTATTGATTGCCGTCCTGTGTCTATTGAGATCACTTATGGTTTGGAGCGATTGGTGATGTACCTTCAGCAAGTGGAGGCAATTACTAAGATTCAGTGGACTGATAACATTACTTATGGTGATGTTCATCTTCAGGGTGAGATTGAACAGTGTACTTATAATTTTGAAGCGTCGAATCCTGAGATGTTGCTGACGCTGTTTGGTTTATATGAGCAAGAGGCTACACAATTAACGGAACGAGGATTGGTTTTACCTAGTTTGGATTATGTGATTAAGTGTTCTCATGCTTTTAATTTGCTTGATGCTAGAGGGGTAATTTCTGTGACGGAACGGACTCGTTACATTACTAGGATTCGGCATTTGGCGAGGAAGGTGGCTCATTTATATGTTGAGCAAAGGGAAAAGTTAGGTTTTCCACTTTTGATGAATACTTTAGAAGATTAATCTTAGGGACTTCCAATTAAAAAAATACCCAAAAATCTCTTGTGGTGCGGGCATCTTGCCCGCTAATCATCAAGGACGGGCAGGATGCCCATCCCACAAAATTGGGTAATTTATTTTTTGGTGTTCCCTTAAGCAATCGGATTTTTATTCAGATTTTTTTCAATACCTTTGATATACATAGGACTCCTATTTGATTTTTGAACAAAACTCGGTACACCTTAATATTCTGGAATCGTTTTGCCTCTTGCCTTCCTAAGTAGAAAAATATGGCTAACGCCGCGCTCCGCTATCAGGAATCAAACCGGATTCCTATATGTCTATATTGACATTTTTATCTTGATCATAGATAAAAAATATTCAAATGTTATTGATAACCGATTAAATCATCTAAGTCCTAACTAAGTTAAAATTAGTTAAGTTTAAGAAATGTAAAGAAAATGGCAGAAAAATTGAGTCAACTCCTAGAACCGATTGCAGCCTGGTTTCGCTCTCTAGGTGTTCCTGAAGCGGTTGTACATTGGGGACATCCAGCGATGATGGGGATTGTGATTTTTGTGGTGGGGACTTTTGTGGGGGTGACGGGTTGGCGTGGTAAGTTGTTGGAGGGGAAGGATAAGGATGCAGCTATTCAAAGCCGTAATGCTCATCGTCAATTAGCTCCTTGGTTGTTTGTATTTTTGGCGGGTGGCTATACTGGCGGGGTTTTGTCGTTGGTGATGCAGCAAAAACCACTGTTTGAAAGTCCTCATTTTTGGACTGGTTCGCTGGTGTTGATCTTGTTATTGATTAATGGTGTAATTTCTCTGAGTGGATTTTTTGGAGATAAGGCTGGGTTGCGTGCGGTTCATGCTTATTTAGGGACTACAACACTTTTGATTATGTTTGTTCATGCTGTTTTAGGTTTGAATTTGGGAATTTCTTTGTAATTTTGTGATTGCCAAAGCTACCAAAGATGAATTATATCTGTGCAAAGCAGGTTAAATATATGCTGTATTCTCTGGGCTTGGTGCTTTGGCATTTATTTTGATTTATGATGCAGACGAGTGGAATAATTATCTGTCTTAGTTATATTTTGGGTTTGCTGTTTACGGCAATTCCTTGGGGATGGTGACAAGTTCGTAAGAAAATTGGGCGATCGCAAGCTCGTTTATTAGGTGTTCCTGAATGTCCCCTTGTCAGTGCAATGGTTTTGGGTGGTAAAGCCGTTGATTTACCTTATAAGAGACTAGTGGTCTGTCAAGCTTAAAATTGTCTGTATCCAATTTTGGGAATCTTTGATTTGAGAACCGATTAAACACAAAAACAAAATTGACAGGCCACTAGATAATTCTTTTCATTATGGTGCGACGTGGTTAACAATGGAGAAGATGCATTTTTAGTAGTGTAAATTTATGCCTAGAACTCCTAACGAATATGCTGTCTTTTTGCTGTTAGACAATGGACATCGGGAAGAAGTGCGTTTTTCTACCTTTCCAGAATTTCAAAAATGGTATAGCGGCGTATTAACTCCAAAGCAGGATTCAAATGAGTTTATTAACGTACCGATTAAGAATATTCAAGGCGAATATCTAGTGGTGCGTCCGTCCAAGATTGCAGGAATTCGGGTAGAACCTGTTTTTAATTCTAGTATTGAAAGATAAACATGAGAAAAAACCTTACTTTGCTTGCCTTAAGTCTGGGAATTGCCTTTATAAATCCACTTTCCTCAGTTGTAGCTCAAGCTCCTAATTCGCAGCCAGTCACGATACCAGTGACCCCGGAAATACCACCTGTAGTAGTACCAGCCCTCGAACCTATTAATTTAGAAACTGTTTGTACCCCCCAGAATTGCTTAGGTTTAGATGAACAACTTTGGGGTAAACAGGGTGATAAACAAGCATTGCTGACCTCCATAGATAACAGTTTGCGCTATTTGGCAACTAATAAAGCTGTTACAGCCTATCAAAATTACCCAATTAAGGAAATTACCCTCAATCGGGTGCAGCGGAGTTTGGTACGCTTTCGGCAATTGGTTGTGAGTTCTCAGTCGGCGGCTGAACTACAAGCTGCTGTGCGGCGAGAGTTTGTCTTTTACCAGTCTGTAGGCAACGATGGCAAGGGAACTGTTAAGTTTACAGCTTATTACGAGCCTGTGTATGTTGCCAGCCGAGTTAGAACTGCTGTATATAAGTATCCTCTTTATAGTCTGCCGCCAGATTTCCAGAAATGGCCAAAACCCCATCCTAAACGGATTGATTTGGAAGGTAAGGATGGGTTGCTGGGGGATAAAAGCAAGTTACGAGGGTTAGAAATTGTCTGGTTTAGTAATCGTCTAGATCCATACATGGTTCAGATCCAAGGTTCTGCCCAAATTAAATTAACTAATGGGCAAAGAACATCTGTTGGTTATGCTGGAGGAACTGATTATGCTTGGACTTCTATCGGTAAAGAACTAGCAAAAGATGGGAAACTGCCACTGAGTGGTTTAACCATGCCTAAGTTAATTACTTATTTTCGCCAAAATCCCAAGGAGTTAAGTAATTATTTACCACGTTGGGAAAGGTTTGTTTTCTTTGCAGAAACCAACGGTACGCCTGCTACAGGTAGTATTGTTGTCCCTGTCACCGCGGAACGTTCCATTGCTACAGATAAGTCTCTCATGCCACCGGGTGCATTAGCCCTAATTATCAATTCATTTCCTTATCCTACTAATGGTGGCAAACTGGAATCTCGTCTAGTTAACCGTTTTGTCTTAGATCAAGACACAGGTAGTGCAATTAAAGGACCAGGAAGAGTTGATTATTTCATGGGTTCTGGTCAATTAGCAGGCGATCGCGCTGGTATTTCTGGCGGCAACGGTTCACTATTCTATTTACTATTAAAAGAATAGGAGTCAGTAAGTAGGGGCGCAGGGCTTGCGCCCTTTGTCAGGAGTAAGAGAAGACAGAAGAAAGAAGTTTCTCCTCCAGTCCCCAGTCCCTAATAAGGTGGATAACTAAATTCATCGTCATCCGCATATACATAAGAATTGGTAACACCAGACGTTTCTACCTTAGAAGCCTCTGGTTTAATTACTTCCTTACCAAATTCTTTGTATTCTTCAAAAGCCTTACAAATAATTTCCGACTCAGGAGAGTCTGAAGCAATCATATAATCTGTTAAAGTGGAAATCGTGGGATGTTTATAATCTACAGTTGAAGCCACCAAAGCAATATTCGGTTCTATTCCTCTTTCTTCAGGTTCAATTATAGGGCAAAAAATCCCATGAGCATGGAATAAAGGACCTTTAGGAGTTAGTGGTTTCTTTTGAAAACCAGCATAAGCTTTTTCCAATTCCCCAGCAAAACCGCCAGTAATTCGCCCTTGTTGATATTCAGCGTAATTTTTCCCAAAACTAGCGCCGGGTGAACCACTCAGAGTTAATTGCAGAGGTGATTGATGCAAAAACTTTTTATCTTCACCGACTAAAAAAATCAAATGGCGAGTATAAATTTTAAATTTAAGTTTATCAGCTAAAAACTCTTCTTTGTAATCTTTGTATGTACCTAATCTAATCTTGGTTTCCCGATCTTGTACCGACAACGGACCACGACGCACTATTACTAATCTAGGAGTAGTAGTAATAAATATTGTTTCTACTTCTCCAGAACTAAATTCATGTTCCACCTGTTGCCAATTATTATCTAGCTGAAATCCAACGGATTGAGCATTATCGCGGCTAATCGCTAAACCATAGCTTTGTAAACCATCTGTACCATACCGAGGATTGATCATTAAACCCCAGGGAATCACTTGGGACGGTGGGGCGTTGAACTTTTCGTCTTCAAAGTCGAATTTAGCAGATGCTTTCATGATTTTAGAATATCAGTGTGTTTAATTTAATAAGTCTATCGTTTGTACCATATTTTGTACCATCTATCTCCGGTATCAGGCACTTTGTGAATTAGATTGTAACAATTTCCGTTTAAATCCATTAATTCATCCCTTCTTATCTGCGTTTATCTGCGTTTATCTGCGTTCAATTATTCTTAATCTCCTACTCTATTTGATATTAGGGCAATTCATCAATTACCCTAACAACTTATCTCAACTACAATGCACCAGCCGCAGTTTTATCAAGAATACCATTACTTAAATGCCCAGTAATATTCATCGCTTGCAGGACTGGATAACCTTGAATCCCATCAGGATAATCAATGACACTCACAGCACCATTACCTTGACGGAAGTTCCAGAAATTCTCGTTAGATAAACCGAGAATATGACACAACAAGGTTTTATTAGTGGCATCATGGGCGACGACTAATCCTAGTTGTAATTGCTGGGTTTGGGCATTTTCGACTATAGTATTCCAATCAGCAACACTGCGTTCTTTTACCTGTGTTAAATTTTCTCCTTGTGGCATTTGCACATTGGCGGGGATTGTGCGCCAACTTTCTAATTCTCCAGGAAATTCTTGCTCAATTTCTGATTCAAATTTGCCTTCCCAAAGTCCGTGACTAATTTCTCTCAAACCAGCAAATAGTTCTAAGTTTAAACTGGCATGATATTTTAAGATAATTTCCGCTGTTTCCTTGGGACGGGACATAGTGCTGCTAACTGCAAAATCAATATTTACGTCTTTGAGAAATTCTGCGGCTTTTGCGGCTTGGTTTCTACCATGATCATTGAGGGGAATATCAATTTGTCCTTGAAATTTACCTTGACGATTCCATTCCGTTTCCCCATGACGGACTAATAATAATCTTACACCTTTGTGACCAGGACGTAGAGAAGGGAAAGTTTCACCCAGATGTTGGGTTTGATTCATAGATTCTAACTGCACAGGTTCGCCTAAACCACCGGCAAAATTCAAAATACTAATACCGCAGTTAGACTGTTGTAAACAATGGTAACGACTGGGGGAAATTCCCAACGCGGTGCTAATTAAGGCACGATTGATGCCATTATGACCCACAATCAGGATAGTTTCCCCTTGGTGTTGGGGGAGAATATCTTGCCAAAATTGCTTGGCTTGGGCGTATAAAACCAGAACTGGGAAATGTTCTTTAGTTCCTGAAGGTTCATCTAAAACCATGCGAAACTCGTGGGGATGTTTTTTCCAGGTGCGGTAATCTTCAGTAAACTTTTCTTGGACTTCACTTGTAGTCATTCCTACCCATAAGGGTAAATCAACTTCTACCAACTGTTCATCAATTTGAATGACAGCAGATTGTGTAGCCAATTGACTGCGGATAATTTCCGCTGTGGATTTAGCTCGCTGGAGGGGACTACTATAAATAGCTTGAAAGGAAATACTACTGAGGGCAATACCAGCTTGACTGGCATCATTTTGACCTTTGGCGGTTAAAGATGAGGCATCAGTACGCCCTTGAATACGTTTTTCTATATTGTAGGTACTTTGACCATGACGCACGATGATCACACGGGTCATTTTTTTTGTTTCCTCTATGCAAAGCCCTAATTTTACTACAAAATGTTCCGACTGGGCGATCGCCCTCCCTGCTGATGATCTTTAAAATACAGACTTAATAATTAATACAGCCTAAATTAATAACTAAGCTGTAATTTTAAACAACATAATTCATCTATTTTAACTAGTTGAATAGGTGGAACTAGAATAGCTGTATTTGCCTCCGGTTCTAGAGCAAAAAATATTCAGAAGGAACAGGAATCAATAGGGAACAGAAAAAACTCATGTTTAGAAACATGAGATTGAAATAATGACACTATTTTTTTGTGCTACGCATCTCAAAAAACATCCTTTTTTGACTGAGATTTAAACTCTGAAACTTTAGTTTCTTATCTATTCCCTGTTCCCTATTCCCTATTCCCTGTTCCCTGTTCCCTATTCCCTATTCCCTGTTCCCTATTCCCTATTCCCTATTCCCTGTTCCCTCTTTTTGTAAACAATGACTGTCAATCATTACGACTTTATCATCGTTGGTACTGGTGCTGGAGGTGGAACTTTAGCCTACAAATTAGCATCCAGTGGCAAGAAAATTTTAGTTTTAGAACAAGGTAATTTTTTACCTAAAGAAAAAGCTAATTGGGATACTCAAGAAGTTTCTCGGAAAGAACGCTATCGGACTAGTGAACTATGGTATGACAAACACGGGAAAGCTATCAAACCTCTCACACATTATTATGTGGGTGGTAATACTAAATTTTATGGTGGGACTTTGTTTAGATTGCGTGAACGAGATTTTGAAAAGGTTATTCATAAAGATGGGATTTCTCCAGAATGGCCATTAAAATATCAAGATTTTGCTCCCTACTATGACGAAGCCGAAAAACTTTATGATGTACATGGTAAACGAGGTCTTGACCCTACTGAACCGCAGATTAATCAAGAATATCCTTTTTCACCATTGAGTCATGAACCTTATATTCAAGAAGTCCATGATTCTTTAAAATATCAAGGTTTTCATCCTTTTTATCAACCACTTGCTATCAAACTCAATGAGGTAAATCGGAGTTTAAGTGCTTGTATTCGTTGTCATACTTGTGATGGTTTTCCCTGTTTAATTGATGGTAAAGCTGATGCGGATATCAATTGTGTTCGTCCAGCAATGACTTATGCAAATATCACATTAATAACTGAAGCAAAGGTAGTATGTTTACATACTAGCCCATCGGGTCGAGAAGTGACTGGAGTGGAAGTAGAAATAGGAAATCAACGGCAGATATTTTCTGGGGATATTGTGGTATTAGCTTGTGGTGCAGTTAATTCGGCATTGCTGTTACTGAAATCTGCTAATGAGCAACACCCCAATGGATTAGCTAATAGTTCTAATCTTGTGGGACGCAATTACATGACACATAATTTTGCTGTGGTCATGACTTTAAATACCAAGTTGAATAATACAATTTTTCCGAAAACTTTGGCTTTTACTGATTTTTATTGGGGAAATCAAGATTTTGCTTATCCTATGGGGAGTGTGCAATTACTGGGTGGGGCGAATAAGGATAAAATCATGGCTTATGGTCCGCCTTTGATGCCTAATTTTATAGCTGAGGCTATAGCTAATCATTCTCTATCTTGGTTAGTAATCACAGAGGATTTACCAGATTTTAATAATAGGGTTTTGAGTAAAAATGGGCAGGTTTTTCTGGAATATACTCATAATAATCAAAGGGCTTTTAATAAATTAATTCAGCAATGGATTCAGGTTTTACAATCAATTTCTGTATTTCAATCACCGGGAACTTTACATATTCCTCAAAAAATGAGTTTAAGAGAAGTGACTCATCAATGTGGTACTTGTCGGTTTGGGGAAGATCCCAATACTTCGGTTTTGGATATCAATTGTCGGACTCATGATGTTGATAATCTTTATGTTGTTGATGGCAGCTTTTTTCCTTCTAGTGCTGCGGTAAATCCTTCATTAACTATTATTGCTAATGCTTTGCGGGTGGGAGAACATTTATTGACAAGGATATAGTATTTGTGGTGGGGATGGAATATAATTAAGGGCGGGGAAACCCCTACAGGTCGCGGTAAGCATTTTTTCTCAGAATCAGGATGTCCAGGATTAAAGGATGTACAGGATGAAAATAGGGATTTTATCACTAAGTAGGTGAACACAATAAAACCAAACTGTGTAAAGAAATGTAAAATCGCCTAAACCCTCTTCACTCTTGCCTCTTGCCTTTTGCCTTGCCATAACGACAATTTTCAACGCCAACCTACTTAATTACCTATTGGCGATCGCTTGCGTAGCGTAGCCATAGTCGAAGTATCAGCCTTAACTAGATAACTAGCAATTTGAGTTAATAATATTTTTGATTGTTTTAAGAATTTGAAATGTCTAGCGTATCCATAATTAGACAAGTCAACTTTTAAAAGTGTATGATAAAAAAAGTGTTGTGGTGATCTGTCGTTATGGCAAGGCAAGAGGCACTCATGCAAGAGTGAAGAGGGTTTGGGCGATTTTACTTTTCTTTACACAGATTGGTTTTATTGTGTTCACCTACTTAATCTAAAAAGATAATTCTTGAAATAACTCTATCAAAGGCAGACTAAAATTAGGAATAACATCTTCTCCATTAAGACTATCTTCCAATTGCAAAAGCTGTGATGGCTTAGGTTTGCGATAAACTAATACACATTCTTCATCTGGCAAAATTACCCATGCTAAACGAGTTCCGTTTTCAAAATACTCTACTAATTTATTATGAATTTCTTCAAAAGTATTATTAGGAGAAATAATTTCTACAGCTAAATCAGGAGCGCCATCAAAAAAACCTTTGGGTAATCGTTTTAAACCTTGTAACCTTTCCTTAGAAATAAAAGCCAGATCGGGTGATCTTTTGTTACCAGTTTTCATTTTAAAAGCAGTGCTAGAATCACAAGTTATACCGAGTTTATGATCACGCACAAAACCTGTTAAAAAATATCCAAGAGTTAGAGCTAAGTAGCCATGTTCTACACCTGAATTTGCCACTATAATTAGCTCTCCGTCCACATATTCATAAAGATTATCATTTTCCTGCAATAACATAAATTGCTCATCTGTCAAAGCCTGATGATTAGCTAAAGGTTGAATTAATTCTAAATTTGTGATTGCAGCTTGTGTCATTAGATTTAACTCCACAGATGAAACTAATATCAATAATTATACAGCCCTGGCGAATAGAATATGGCTTCGCCACGCTCCGCCAACGCGGCTATACAAACAAAGTCCGCCTGCGCGGATTAAGATTAAATTAAGGTCTTTAACCTGCGAAGGCAGGTTTTGTTTGTGTAGATGCGGTTTCTAACCGCCGATTTCACTATTTATGCACTAATTCTATTGTACTCGTTGATATACTCCTTAACAATTAAACTATTGATATATTTAGAAATTTCTGCATTAATATCAATTTTCTGCTGATTCGTGACATACTGTGTTAAATTGGTCAATGAGTAATCTTATCATCTGTTGACTAAAATAACTCTCATTATAAGATGAGAAGGTTTTAAGATTTAGCTGGAAATACTGTGATAATTAGTCCAAACTCTCATAATTATACCAAAAACAAATCAATTAGCACAGTGCGATGGCGTACCCTACGGGATCTTGCTACGCGGAGCGTCCCGGAGGGAACTAGCACTGCTGCAAGCAGATCGCCTACAATAGTTCTGTAGACAATCGCTTGCATAACTTAGAACTCAAAACAGGCTGAATTTATTTAATATTTGCCTGTAAATACTCGTTCGGCTGGTCCTGTCATGTAAATCCGGTTGTCAAGTTCTGACCATTCGATTTCTAGGGGTCCGCCGGGTAATTCTATGGTAGCGGTGCGATCGCATTTATCGTTCAATACACCCGCTACCAAGGACGCACAAGCACCTGTTCCACAAGCGAGGGTAATTCCAGCACCTCTTTCCCAAACGCGCATTTTCAAATAGTTACGATTGACTATTTCAATAAATTCGGTGTTGGTTTTTTTAGGAAATACGGGATGATTTTCAAATTGGGAACCAATGCTTTCTAAATTAATCGCCGCAACATCTTCCACAAAGGTGATACAGTGGGGATTTCCCATGCTGACACAGGTAACATCCCAAGTTTTCCCGGCTACTTCCAAGGGTTGATTAATGACTTGAAACTCACTAGGTGATAAAGTGGTAGGAATTTCTTCTGCTAATAACCGGGGTTCACCCATATCCACTTTAACTTGACCATCATCAGTGAGTTGGGGGGCAATCACACCTGCTAAGGTATGAATATGATATTTATCTTTTGTCCGGGAAATGCCTTCTAGGTCTGTCAAAAATACCGCTAAACAGCGAATCCCGTTCCCACACATTTCCGGTTCTGAACCATCGGAGTTAAAAATTCGCATGGTGTAGTCAGTGCCTTTTTGTCCAGGAAGTGCGAAAATAACACCATCTGCTCCGATCCCAAAATGGCGATCGCACCACTGTACAGCTTTCTCTGGTGTTAATACTGGTGTCAATGAGGAACGGTTATCAATAAGAATAAAATCATTACCGAGTCCGTGATACTTAGTAAATTCGATTGCCATTTTGCCCTAAATGAATTATTAAAGATTCATTCATACTATTAAAAAATTTGTCAGTTGTCAGTTGTCGGTTGTCAGTCGTCAATTACCAATTACCAATTACCAATTACCAGTATAATATATGGCAACCAATCAATTTGATACTTCCCTACCTAGCACTCGTCAAGTCCAGAAGTGCATTAAAGAAAAATTAACGGTCGAATTTAGATTAATGACTGGTGATTTGATCACAGGTCGCATATTTTGGCAGGATCACAATTGTATCTGTATTTTTGATGGTAATAATGAGCAAATTATGGTTTGGAAACAGGCGATCGCCTACATGAAACCATTCAGTGATACAGTAGCCTAAACAGGACTAAACCCACAGAATGCCAACAATTTTTAACGCCAACCTACTTAAATCTAGATAAAACTGTGTTGCTTCTAGTTGCTTATCGGATTGACTGGATATTATTGCTTTGTCTAATATTTAAATTAACGGTGGAATTTAGCGGGACTAATCAACGTTAAGGATATTTTTACAATGTCTAAAATACGCATCACAGATATACCTGTATTCGCAGACATATCTATTGACCAACAAAAAGTTATAGTAGGTGGTACGACTACAGCTATCGGGACAAACCCTGTACCCAATTACATTCCTTTAAACCCAATCATCAATAATTTTCTTACCAGTTTAGATATTAATGCTTTTGACTGGAAACCATACCTAGATAGTGTAGGATTCGACATAAATTTACCAATGATCACGTGATAATTTTAACGCCTTACAAGGAAGACTGATAAAGGGCGGGGGAACCCCGCCCCTACGGAGGTTTAAATACCCCAGCTTAGTGTTAAAGGACGCTGGGCGAGAACTTGGCTATAAAGCTCTTCTAATTGGGTGATATTATCATTTAAGGTATAGCGTTCTAATACTCGCTTCCTGGCTTTTTCTCCCAACAATGTGGTTAACTCTGGATGATCTTGGCATAGTGGTAATAGGGTCTTTAACTGCGATCGCACACTGCTTGTATTAATCGCTACACCAGCCCCCTTTTCTAAAACTTCCCCGTCTGCACCCACGTCAGTAGCTAAACAAGCTACACCACAGGACATAGCCTCTAATAAAGACAAGGATAATCCCTCTACCAAAGAAGGTAAAATAAATACATCCGCCCCTCGTAAAATTTCGATCCGGCGATTTTCATCGGCGATAAATCCTAACCAGATGATGCCATGTTCTCGACCATAAAATGACTCCAGAGAAGGCTTTAATGGACCATCACCCACAATCAATAATTTGGTATTAACACCCATATCTGATTGCTTCCAAGCCCGCAAGAGAGATTCAACGTTTTTCTCTTGGGCGATTCTCCCTTGATAAACAAACAAACGTTCAGCCCCGAATTCGGCTTTAACATGAGAAACACCGGGAGAATACTTAACAGGATCTACACCATTAGGAATCACAGCAATTTTGCTGTCCCCAACCCCCATACCTGAGAGTAATTCCCGTTGAATTTGGGAAAAGATAATTACCCGATCATAATGATCTAAAAAGGGAGCATAAAGTTGATAGGCTAAAAGCTGGGTACTAGATATTAATTTTGCTCCCTTCCCTGCAAATGGAGTGTGGAAAGTAGCAATGAGGGGCAAATTTAACTCTTCGCAAATTTCTGGTAAAACAAAATCTAAAGTTGATAGAGTCAGAGAAGCGTGGACTATATCTGGTTTAATTTCCCGTAGTGAATCTTTCAAAACCTTAGTTGCTTTGAAAGAGGGAATTGTGTAAACCTGAGATTTGTAGATAAATGGTAAAGGAACTTCTTGAAAATTAGGCCAATTGTCAGTTGTCGCTTCTTCTTGAGCAAAGTGCAGAAAACTAACCTCGTGTCCCCTGTCTAGTAATCCGTTGGTAATTTCTCGACTGTAGGTGACGTTACCGCAAAAGGGTGTTTTTTTTCCAATCCAAGCTATACGCATTCTTCGGTTATCTATAAAAAAAACGAGGGTAAAATATACTGTTTTTATTATGAAGTTGTTATAGCCGAATTTTTGGTATTCACAAAAACTCAGATATCTCTAACTTTAAAACCTAAATAATCTGGGCAATTAAACAATCAATAGCTTTATTGATAATGCTAATAATTCATAAAGTTTTTAACTTGATTACAAATTAATATGCTGATTATTTGGTTGATTCCCAGCAAGTATTTTGCATCTTGCTGGATTAAGTTTAGCACGAAACCCAATAGTTTGATGCAGTTTTTGGCTATTTGCCATTTGAGGACTCACCAGAATTATACCAAGTAAAGAGACCGCCAACTAAGACGATCGCAGCTAAGGTAAAAAATACTGCTTTTAAGCCGATAAAAGTTTCCGCCACACCTGCTAAAGCCAAGGGGAGAGAAAGAGCAATATTAATCACGTTATTTTGCAGTCCAAATACCTTACCTCGCATAGCTGGGGGTGTTTCGGTTTGGATTGCAGTTTGCATAGGGATACCCACCAAAGCCCCAAATATTCCCACCAAAGCTATAAATAGCAGCACGGGTAAAAGTTGAGTGGTGAACAGTGATAAACCAATTAAAGATCCTGCCATACCTAGACAACCCCAAAAACTCAGTTGTTTATAGGAAAAGCGTTGTCCAAATTGTCCGAGAATTGTTGCCCCAATAGCCACACCAACACCAGCAGATGCTAATAAAAAGCCGAATTGAGAGGCTTTCAGATTGGGAATAATTTCTGCCATACGAACTGCCAGCACAGTCAGGGCGGCAAAGACAGAAAATAGGATAATTAGTTGTAATAAAGCATTGCGGATGCGATGATTTTCTTGGAGGTAACGTAACCCGTCGCGCAAGTCTGACAAAACATGGGGAAATTCTGTTTCCGGGGGATGGGGTTTTTCGTTAGTTTGTAGTAGAAATAATATTAACCCAGCGATCGCATAACTGCCACCCACCAAAATTTCCTTACCCAATCCCCCACCACCGCCTAATTGCCTCCACAGTCCGTCTGCTAATGCCAACACTGGTTCTCCTACCGCAAAACCCACAATCACCGAAGCCATCATTGTCGTTGTGTAGAGAGAATTAGCTGAAAGCAAATCCTGTTCTTTGACTATTAAAGGAATAGCCGATTGTTCTGCTGGAGCAAAAAATTGTGTTAAGGTAGAAACCAAAAAAGTTACCCCTAAAATAATCAAAAAACCCACAGGCAAAACGCCAACAGGCTGCCAATCATGGGTTAACCATAACAGGGTAGGAATAAGTAAAACCAGAATACCACGCCAAATATTTGATGCTACCAAAACAACTTTTTTTGACCAACGATCTACAAATACCCCAGCTACAGAGCCAAATAATACGGCAGGAATTGTAAACGCTATCATTAAAGCCGAAACCCAACCGCTAATACTTTGATCACTAGCTTGAAACTGGCTATTAATCAAAGCAATCATCAATACTAAATAAACCTTATCAGCTAATTGACAGAAAACTTGACCCGCCCAAAGAGCGAGAAAATTAGGGTTTTTTAATACAGGTAAAAACCCCGCCTGTTGATTATTTGCAGAATCCGTACCCCCAGAATCGGCATCTATTAATGGCAATGTTTCCGGCGTTAAATCCGTCGTTAATTTACCATTCAATTCCGCACCTTTTAATAATGGATCAGATTTTATTTCTGGTTCTTGAGAAATATCAGTTAATGGAATTTCTGCTGGGCAATTTCCATCTTCAGAAACATCTCGTAGTGACATTTCTGGACTATGAATATGACTAAGTTTAGGAGCAGAAGCAACATTATGATCTGATGCTTTATGCTTTTTTTTAGCGTCGCTAGGTGAGTGAGTTCGGCTTTTTTTATTTAAATCAGACGATTGCATCATGGTTGGCGGCAAAATAGGAATCAATCAAAGTGGCAGAGCGAATAGGTTGTCCTAAATGATACTGAACATACTGGCGTAGAATTTGCTCAACAGCTAACCATCCAGAATAGTCGGCTACATCTATTTGTATTATCTCTGTTTCCGACAGATGTTGAAGCATAACCAGTTGTTTCCCATTCAACCGACGAGAAATAATTGGTAACTCCTGCTGGTGAAAAACCGTTTCGTAACTAGGGTTAGAAGACCAGAATTGGGGATTGGAAACATTTGTCTGGCTTGTTTGTGTCATTTCCCTATTTTCCCGTTTCTCCTGCTCTATTTCTGTTCGCAAGGTTTTCCAAGCGTCTAAACAAATTATGCCACCAGAAGGAATGCTAAATCCAACTTGCCAATGGGGATTTGTCCAGTCTGGGGTTAAAAGCCGTTGAGTTAAACAACAAGACTCTACTTGTGGTGTTAGTCCCGCTAAGGATAAAAGTTGAAATACACCTTGAGCTAGATAGGCAACTACACAGTTTATTTCTATTTTTGGTATATCCTCTAGCCGCTGAAGATGCTCATTAAATAACTCATAAATTTCTGTTTGCGGTTGTTCGCTTAACGCTTGACACAGAACTATTTCCGCTAAATATTGACTAGCAGCTAATTTACCCAAATCCTTAGATAAACCCGGATAAGTTTTGATAGTTTCAGCTTGAGTAATTCTATCGAGATTTCGTCCTTGGGAAATGAGTAATTCATTAATGACAAACATCCCCATTCTCCCCCCCAAGCTGGAGTTTTGTTTCCGTACTCCCGTCGCAACTGCCCGAATTAACCCAAATTCTTGAGTTAAAATTGTAACTATTTTATCAGATTCGCCCAGCGCTTGCGCCTTGAGATTAATACCAGTTGCTTTGTAGGTTTTGCTCATTTTTAGTCAGTAGTTAGTAGTCAGTAGTCAGTGGTCAGTGGTCAGTGGTCAGTAGTAAAGGAAGAACAACAGACAAAGGACAACTGACAAAGAACAGCTAAACAAAGGACGACTGACTACTCACTCTTTTCTTTTTCTGGGTAATTGCGTTGACGAAGTAAATCCACACCGCGGGATGTACCTAGTCTAGTCGCACCAGCCATAATTAACTCTAAAGCATCATTATGAGTGCGAATACCTCCTGATGCTTTGATGCCTACACGATCTTTTGCTATCTCTTTCAAAAGCTTCACGTCAGCTACAGTTGCGCCACCATTCCAACCTGTACTAGTTTTTAAGAATGCAGCACCAGCATCCAAAGCCAGTTCCGCAGCGATTTGTTTCTCTGTATCCGTCAGGAGGCTAGTTTCTAAAATTACCTTTACAGGTTGTCCAGCTTCTTCACAAATTGTGGCAATTTCTCGGTGAACTTCCTCTGTTTTTCCCGCTTTTAACCACCCTAAATTAATAACTACATCCAACTCAGTAGCACCATTGTCTACTGCTTCTTTAGCTTCATATAACTTTACGGCTGAAGTATTTGCACCATTGGGAAAACCAATGACTGTACAAACTTGAGGATTTTTTTTATAGAGAAGTTCTGCTACTTGCTTGACATAGCAGGGATTTACACATACCGCTGCAAAGTTATATCTATATGCTTCGTCGCACCATTGACTAATCTGCTCTGGGGTGGCAATTGGTAATAGCAGAGAGTGATCAATAAATGGTGCAATATCAATATTTGGATAGTCTGCTGCCATCGTTTTTGTTTTTGGTGTAAAGTTGATTGGCGTTGCTGATTAAGAGTATGATTTTATTATGCCTACGGCACGCTGCGCGAACACGCAGAGGCGCTCCAGTCGCAGAGAGTAAGAGTTTCATTTTTTTGATTTTTCAATTTCATACCTCAATTCAGCAACGCCAGTTGATTAAACTTGATGAAAATTAAAGTATTTCTTATATATTAAACTACATATCAAGAGAAGTCAGAAAGTAGGGGCGCAGGGCCTGCGCCCTTATTCTTGCGAACCAGTGTTTAAAAAGTCAAGAATAGTTTGTGCTAAGGCTTTTGCTGCTAAGTAGGGAACACCATTACCAACGGTTTTAAACATATTCGTAAGTGACATATTTTCTGGAAGGGAAAAATTAACGGGTAAAGATTGAATTGCTAAGGCTTCGGCCACAGAAATACGTCTAATTTTATAAGGATGTAAATGGACTTCATTATTACCATAGCAAGCTGTGGGAGAATAACGCCACCGGTGCAGACGTTTAAATGATTTTTTGGAATCATCTCCTTCAGCAATAGTAGCAAATTTTGTTTTACCTGCTCTTGGTTGAAAATGATGTTGAGCATTAGGATGGTTGAGAACGTGATTTTTTCTAAACCAATATTCAACAGTGAGTTTTTCAGGAATATTTTTAGGACAAGGAATTATGGAATCTTCTTGAAATGGTTGGCTTTTATGCCAAGCATAAGTAAATACTTGTTCTTGAGGATATAAAATATGGTTTTCCCAAGGAAAAGTAAATTCATCTTTGATTTTTATATCTTTGAGAAATTTAGCTTGAAAGCCTATTAAAATAATTCTATCTCTATCTTGAGGGACACCATATTCAATAGAATTAATTAGCCTTTCTGTTAAGATATAACCAAATTTTTGTAATTTAATTTTTAGTTCTTCAAAAAATAAACGGTGTTTTGTAGTTCTCCACAAACCTTTAACATTTTCAAATAAAAAGAAATCAGGTAGATTTTGACAAATTAATTCAACATAAGCAAATGAAAGTTGGCCATTATCACCTAAATGTCCTTTGTTTTTACCACCAACTGAAAAATCAGGACAGGGTGGACCACCAATAAAGCCAATTACATTATTTGATTTACGAGAATCTTTGACTAATTCATTTAATCGTTGTGCTGGTGTTCCTACTATTAATTTACTTACGTCTGCGGCCTCTTCTTGATGATATCCATATTCAGGTTGTGGGAGATGGAGAATTTCCCGTGAATAGCGATATGCGGACATGAATGGAGGGAAGATTTCGTTAACGTAAGCGATGTTATAGCCTGTGGTTTCAAAACCTAAATCGAGGAAGCCTGAACCGGAAAAGAATGAGAAGATAAGGGGGGTAGACATTTGACATTATGAACGGTTTAATTTTTTGTTTAGCTTTCTTAGGAATTATATTGATTTTACAAAGAATATTTAGCGTATTTATACTAACATTGGTACAAGTAGCACAAGGGATAATTCCTAGAGGTTCAGATTTCACCATAATTCTGCTATGATCAGAGGCTGTGGGATTTGCCCCTAGTCTTGGTGCTTATTGCCCATTTGTGTATTTTAAACCATTCGTCCGCCTAAGACTGAAGCCGTGATTGGCGACAGGCCGATGTTATTCTTGGAGTTCTATGTCTTTTTCTAATCTCGGCTTGTCCCCGGAAATTGTTCGTGCTGTCACTGAGCGGGGATATGATAAACCTACACCAATCCAGACACAGGCTATTCCTGTGGTGTTGTCCGGTGGTGATATTATGGCTGGAGCGCAAACGGGTACTGGTAAAACTGCCAGTTTCACTCTGCCTTTGTTACATCGTTTGTCTGCAAATAAGGGCATTTCTAGTAATTCTCATGGATTTCCGCCAATTCGCGCCTTAATTCTGACTCCTACTCGTGAACTCGCTGCACAGGTGCAAGAAAGTGTCCGTGATTATGGTAAATATTTGAATTTGAATTCAATGGTGATGTTTGGGGGAGTGAGTATTGGTCCCCAAAAACAGAAATTGAGAACCCGTGTAGATATTTTGGTTTCAACTCCAGGACGATTGTTAGATCATGTGCAACAAGGGACTGTGAATTTGTCCCGTGTGGAAGTGTTGGTACTGGATGAAGCAGACCGAATGCTGGACATGGGGTTTATTAATGATATCCGGCGTATTCTTTCACTTTTGCCTAAACAGCGGCAGAATCTGCTATTTTTTGCAACTTTCTCTGATAAAGTTAAAACTCTTGCGGCTGGGTTACTAAATAACCCGACCATGATTGAAGTCGCACGCCGAAATGTGACTGCGGCAACGGTATCACAAAAAGTTTATCATGTAGACAGAGAACGCAAACGCCAATTACTTTCTCATCTAATTCGAGAAAACAAATGGTATCAAGTATTAGTATTTAGCCGCACCAAGCATGGTGCTGACCGGTTGGTGAAGCAGTTGGGTGAAGATCGCATTCAAGCGCTCGCTATTCACGGTAATAAGAGCCAGGGAGCGCGAACTCATGCTTTAGCCAAGTTTAAAGATGGGACTTTGCAGGTATTGGTAGCAACGGATATTGCTGCGCGTGGTCTTGATATTAGCGAACTACCTCACGTTATTAATTACGATTTACCCAATGTCCCAGAGGATTATGTGCATCGCATTGGTCGGACTGGACGCGCTGGTGCGGAAGGTCAAGCGATTTCCCTTGTATGTGTTGATGAACATCATTTGTTAGCGGATATTGAGAAACTCATTGAGCAGCGTTTACCGAAAGAAGTGGTAGATGGTTTTGGAGTCAACCCAGAAATTAAAGCTGAACCAATTCCCAATGGACGCAAAGCTCCTTCTGGTGGTGGTGGAAATCAGCGGACTCGTCGTTCTGCTCCTAAATCTGCTTCTTCAAAATCACCTAGACAGCCTTCTTCACGCACAGCCGCAGGGGATAAAAAGCCCGGTTCTAGTTCTCCTACACCACGTCGTTCTGGTAAACGTAGGTAATAGCTGATTTCTCTTAGGTTGGGTTGAACAAAGTACAACCCAACACCAAAATCACTACTTAAGTTACAGGAATGTCATATTTACGGATTGATATCACGGGGTAATCTAACATCTAAATTTTATTCATCAAAGATTGGCGGTGGATCAAATAATGAAAGAGAATCTGTTATTAGAAACACATTTTTTAAATCATCTTGTCCTAAAAATTCAAGTGCATTGTCTATAGTATTAAACTCAAAAACTTTGACTTCTCCTAAGCTGGAAACAATTTCCACGACAATTTTCTTAACCTGTCGCTCAATTGATTCATCTAAGATATTTTCAATCAATGAAATTAACTGCACCTCTATTAAACTTACCATTTTTCTTCCTATTAAAGTTTTTTGTTCAAAGGTGAGGTTATTGTACTTATACCAAGCATCTTTTGCTTTTATTTTTTCTTTTTCTCCCCAATAGAATTCAATACCTACTTCTAGCAATAATGCACAAATCAATTCAAATGGGACGAAAAATAAGTTTATGTCATTGCTTTTCATCATAGCTTGTGATGAGCCACTCCAATTACCTGCTAAAACAGCTATGGAACTTCTTATACTATGATATCTTCGTCTCACGGCAGAATGAGCGTTACAAATCCAGCTTGCTTTATCTCTATTATGTTTTTTGTATCTTATATATTTTGATTCAAATAAAATTAACGGCTGCATATTTTCATTAGCAAAAACTCCGTCAATATCATATTCATTCCCATAGTTATCTGACATTAATAGCTTCTTTACTTTCGTTCCACTCTTTGTGTTTCTTACACCAGAAGTTAAATAATGACAACCATATAAATCTGCTATTTCAATTAGTTTTTCTTCAAGTGCTTTCTCCATAGATGCACCAATAGCTTCACCTATAGCACTAGCAAAATTTTCAACCGACATATATTTTTCCGACACTATTTTTTCTCCAAAATTATTATTGATTCTTGTAATGAAATATTGTGTCGTTGAGGATTATCTTTCCACTTATCTCCTCGCTTCCTCAATACCTCCATTTTATAGTTATCAAAACCAATACAAACTCCAATTTCACCAATTAATTTATCGGTAGGAATATGTATACCATAGGGGGCTGAATCTCCTAATACAAATAATGCTTTAGTATTAGGTTTTAGAACTCTATAAACATCTTTAAGGATTTTATACATATCGTTAAAATATCCAATTACCATGAGATCATAACTCTTTTTCCCGCCTTTACTTTTTCTTAATTCAGCAAGTTTATGGGCAGAAGTTTGGATGAAATTGGTAATTTTATCACATTCTTTTTTGAAGTCATCTAACAAAATGTACCGAGAATCGCCTCGTAATACTTGAGTAGTTGCTGATGTTATTAACTTGGTGCGGAAATTATCTGATATCTCTTTCCAATTCTTGGCATCACCCCAAAAATATAGTTCTAATCTTGTTCTGTCTGAATAATCAAAGTTATTTAGATAAGGAGGTGAAGTAAATACATAATCTACAGATTGATTTTTAATAAACATTTCTGTATTTCTTGAGTCTGCATTGAAAAGGTTATGCGTTGATTTTTGATGATTTTCAGATGAGCTTTGTTTTATATTTCTAATATCTTTTAGCATTTGATATGATAGCTTAATGAACTCAACCAGAACTTCTTTATCGGAAGAAGTTGGTTTCAACTTTTTAGGTGCTATGTAAGGCCATCCTGTAGCTGCGCTAGATACATCTCTAAGCAGTGCAGTAATAACCACATAGAAAAAATCGAATACTGATTCTGATAATCCTTCAGCTTCCAAAATATTCTTGAGTATATAAAGTTTTTCAATAGTATTTTTTGAGTAGCATTTAATCACCAATTCAGGAAAACAATTTTCAATACTAAATTCTTGTTTATTTATGGTTTCATCTAATTTTTTTATAAAGATATTTTCTACCTTCTTTATAAAAACTACAGCTTCTTGATAATTTATTTCCCAGTTCATTTTTGCTTTCGCAATTTTGTATACAAACGGATGAGCTTCTACACCAAATGAAGAGATTGCCAAGCTCTTACAAGTTAAATTTGTAGTACCAGATCCCATAAATGGATCATAAACAACCATATCTGACGTAATCCCAAAACGTTCTATTGAATGAATGACAGCTTTATAAGAAAAGCCAGCAGGATAAGTGAACCAACGATGGACGGGTGCTTTTAAACTATCCTTAAATGTACCCCAATTTTCGATTTCGTTTTTACTATTTATATCTTCAATTTCAGAAAATAAATTTAACTGCTTAATAGTTTCCATCTGGGCTACACTGGTAAATGAATTATCTAAGTAGGTTGGCGTTGAAAATTGTCGTTATAGCAAGGCAAGAGGCAAGAGTAAAGAAGTTTTCAGCGATTTTACGTTTCTTTACACAGTTTGGTTTTATTGTGTTCACCTACTTAAGTCAAAAAAATGGGTAATCAAGGTTATAACAATTGATCAGGCAAACTAGTGGTTTGTCAGTATTAATTTTGTGTGTTCACGAAGTTTGAAAGTATTGCTAACAAACGGTTATAAAATTTAACAGCTCACAATTTCAAGCTTGATAGACTACTAGCCTCATTTTAATGTTCACTTTTTAGATTATACATTGTCTGTAACACTTCCTGTAGATAACGGAGCGGATGAGATAGTAAATTGGTGCATACTGAGGAAGACGTGAAACGGGAGGTCGCTCGTTTATGCAATCTTGCATCAGCAATTGAACCTCTTCCTTACTGATATTTCGGGTTTTCGTTGATTATTATTCCACAGCAGAATACTAAAATTACGTTTTTGCCGTTCCCACTTTAAAGCCTTGGTCAAAATCAGTTTATGCTGATGCTGGTAAACTGCATCCTGATGGAGAATATTAATTAAATTGGAATTTATGAAAATACTCATCCTCAATGCCGGTTCTAGCAGCCAAAAGAGTTGTCTGTACGACATGACATCCCCGATTCCTAATTTAGCCCCCCAACCTCTTTGGGAAGGAAAAATAAATTGGACTGAAAACCAAAATCAGGCAGAAATTACAGTTAAAACCGCTACTGGTACAAAACTGCAAGAAACTCTGGCTGATGATTCCCGACAGGTGCAATTTACTCATTTGTTATCTACTCTTACAAATGGCATAACCAAGGTAATTGATGATTTAGCAGCCATAGATGTGGTAGGACATCGAGTGGTACATGGTGGACAAGATTACCAAGAAGCTGTAATAATTACGGAAAAAATTAAACAGGCGATCGCTCACTTATGTAATCTAGCCCCAGCCCATAATCCAGCCGCTTTAGCTGGTATTGAAACCATTGAAAATAGTCTAGGGAATATCCCCCAAGTAGCAGTTTTTGATACTGGATTTCACCGCACTTTACCCGATGCCGCAGCTATCTATCCCATCCCCTATCATTTAGTTGAACAGGGTATCCGTCGTTATGGCTTTCATGGCATCAGTCACCAGTATTGTGCCAATCGAGCAGCGGAAATTCTTGGTCAAGATTTACAATCTCTGCGAATAATTACCTGTCATTTAGGTAATGGTTGTTCTTTAGCCGCCATCAAAAATGGTTGCAGTATTGACACAACAATGGGATTTACTCCTCTAGATGGTTTAATGATGGGTAGCCGCAGTGGTTCAATAGATCCAGGGATTTTGATTTACTTATTGCAACAGTATAATTACTCTAGTCACGAATTAGATAATGTGTTAAATAAAGCTTCAGGATTAAAAGGTATTTCTGGAATATCTAGTGATTTAAGGGAAGTGATAGCTGCAAAAGACCAAGGTAATCAACGCGCTCAACTAGCTTGGGATATATACGTACATAGCCTCCGGGCTGGTATCGGGGCAATGCTGGCTAGTTTAGCAGGTTTAGATGTTTTAGTCTTTACCGCTGGAGTCGGCGAAAACTCCCCAGCAATCCGTCAAGCTGCTTGTGAAGCTTGGGGATTTTTAGGACTGAAAATTGACTTGGCGAAAAATCAGCAACAACCTATTGATATTGATATTGCCACATCTGATTCCACAGTACGAATCTTAGTCATAGAAACTCAAGAAGATTGGTCAATAGCTCAACAATGTTGGAAATTGCTGCAACAATAATACAGGAGTTCAGGAGGTAGGGGCGCAGGGCCTGCGCCCATTCAGGAGTATGGCTAACGCCACGCTATGCCTTCGGCACACCACGTGAACGCTATCAGGAGTTCAGAAGAAAGAAATGTCTCCCCCACTCCCCCACTCCCCCACTATGTTTTTATCTCGTGAAGCTATTACCACGCCATTAGTTGCTTGCTTTTGTATTGTCAGTATTAGCTTAATGCAAATACCAAAACTGCAAAAACTATTAATTAATAAACAATCTATTTCCGTAGAAGCTCTCCAAAAAGACCTCAAGAAAGAAAGTTTTCGCTTAAACTTACTTGAGGCTATCCCCAGTTTTAGTTATAAAAATTTCATTGCCGATTGGGTATATATTGATTTTTTGCAATTCTTCGGTGATAATGAAGCCAGAGATAAAACCGGATACAGTATCAGCCCAGAGTATTTTGAAGTTATTTTAGACCGTGATCCACGTTTCTTGGAAGCTTATTTAGGACTTTCTATAAGTAGTTCTTTATACGGTGGTATGCCAAATAGAACTATAGCTTTAATGGAAAAAGGATTAAAATCTTTATCACCACAAATTCCCCCCAGGTCATACTATATCTGGCGCTACAAAGGCACAGATGAGTTATTATTTTTAGGTAATGCTCAGGCATCAAAAAAATCTTTTCTCAAAGCCGCAGAGTGGGCAAGCACTTATACTGATGAAGAAGGTAAGCAAGTAGCGTTTATTTCTCAAAAAACTGCCAATTTTCTGAGTAAAAATCCTGATAGTAAAGCAGCACGAGTGGCTACATGGGCAATGGTTTTAAACAATAATGTAGATGAAAAAACTCGCAACCGAGCAATTCAGGAAATTGAAGCCTTGGGAGGAAAGGTCGTTACAAATGCCGACGGCACAGTTAGTATTAGACCACCAGAAAAAGATTGATTGGTCATTGGTCATTGGTCATTGGTCATTGGTCATTGGGTAATTTTCTCCTGACTCCTGACTCGGTGACTCCTGACTCCTTGACTCCTGACTCCCGCAAAGAATCGCTACAATAGAATTTCTACTATCCTCATCTTTTAGGCCTGTAGGGTAGAACAGATTATTTTTATTGTGACAGGAGGATTATTTTAAGATATATTAAGATAAGTTAACATAATTATCATAATGTCCTCTTCCTTAGAGAAGCTAGGTATAAGCAGCAAACAAGTACAGGAGAATCAACATCGGTGAATAATAAAAAATGGCGAAATACGGGGCTGTACGCGCTCCTTTTTATAGTGGTTATTGCGCTAGGAACGGCATTGTTTGACAAACAACCTCAAAGCCGAGAAACATGGCGCTACAGCCAATTTATCCAAGAAGTCGAAAAAGGCAGAGTTGAGAGAGTCAGTTTAAGTTCCGACCGGTCTACAGCCTTGGTGACACCTAAATATGACCCTAACAAAAAGATTGTTACCTTAGTTAATGACCCAGATTTAATCAATACTCTGACAAATAAAGGTGTTGATATTGCCGTATTACCTCAAGCAGACGAAGGATTCTGGTTTAAGGCTCTCAGCAGCTTATTCTTCCCTGTATTGCTGTTAGTTGGTTTATTTTTCCTCCTCCGTCGCGCACAAGGTGGACCAGGTAGCCAAGCTATGAACTTTGGTAAATCTAAAGCCAGGGTGCAAATGGAACCCCAAACTCAAGTTACCTTTGGTGACGTTGCGGGTATTGACCAAGCCAAATTAGAATTAAATGAAGTTGTAGACTTTTTAAAGAATGCCGATCGCTTTACCGCTATTGGTGCAAAAATTCCTAAAGGTGTACTTTTAGTTGGTCCTCCTGGTACAGGTAAAACCCTCCTCGCGCGGGCTGTTGCTGGAGAAGCAGGTGTTCCTTTCTTCTCAATTTCTGGTTCTGAATTTGTGGAAATGTTCGTTGGTGTGGGTGCTTCCCGTGTCCGCGATTTATTTGAACAAGCGAAAACCAATGCTCCTTGTATCGTCTTTATTGATGAAATTGACGCAGTAGGTCGTCAACGGGGTGCTGGTTTAGGTGGTGGTAACGACGAACGGGAACAAACCCTCAACCAGTTACTAACGGAAATGGATGGTTTTGAAGGTAACACTGGTATTATTATTATTGCTGCTACCAACCGTCCTGATGTATTAGATGCTGCTTTATTACGTCCAGGTCGTTTTGACCGTCAAGTTGTGGTTGACCGTCCCGACTACGCTGGTAGAAGTGAAATTCTCAGAGTTCATGCCCGTGGTAAAACTTTATCTAAAGATGTAGACTTGGATAAAATTGCCCGCCGGACTCCTGGTTTTACCGGTGCAGATTTATCTAACCTGTTGAATGAAGCCGCAATTTTAGCCGCCCGTCGCAATTTAACTGAAATTTCGATGGATGAAATTAATGATGCAATTGACCGTGTATTAGCTGGACCCGAAAAGAAAGACCGGGTAATGAGCGAAAAGCGCAAAACTTTGGTTGCATACCATGAAGCAGGTCACGCTTTAGTTGGGGCTTTAATGCCTGACTATGACCCTGTGCAAAAGATTAGCATTATTCCTCGTGGTCAAGCCGGTGGTTTAACTTGGTTTACTCCTAGTGAAGACCGCATGGACACTGGCTTATATAGCCGTGCTTATTTGGAAAATCAAATGGCTGTGGCTTTAGGTGGTCGTCTGGCTGAAGAAATCATTTTTGGTGAAGAGGAAGTGACTACTGGTGCTTCTAATGATTTACAGCAAGTGGCTAGAGTAGCTAAACAAATGATAACTCGGTTTGGGATGAGCGATCGCTTGGGTCCAGTAGCCCTGGGTCGTCAACAGGGAAATATGTTCCTAGGCCGAGATATTATGTCAGAACGCGATTTCTCAGAAGAAACCGCTGCTGCTATTGATGAAGAAGTGCGGAAGTTAGTTGATACGGCTTACATTCGAGCTAAAGAAGTATTAGTCAGTAACCGCAAGGTTTTAGATGAAATTGCTCAAATGCTGATAGATAAAGAAACCGTTGACGCTGAGGAATTACAACAAATCCTTGGTAATAACGATGTGAAAATGGCAGCTTTTGCGTAGTTTTTTCTTAAATATCTAAAAAGGGTAATTCTGGTTTTTCTGGAATTACTCTTTTTAGTTTCTTGTGAACGTTAAAGATGCTAAAATCCCATACGGTTTAGTTAAGCCTAATACTCTTTTTTTAAAACGAACCACAGAGGCACAGAGGACACAGAGAGAGAAAAAATAGAGAGGTTTTTTGCGTCAGTTTTGGGACATTTTTTTATGGTATATTACATTTTCCTGGTTTTGTAAGACAACATTAATCTAGAATAGATTATGACTACACTTAAATTGAAAAATCACCAAATCTGGCAAGATTTAACTGAGATATTAGAAAATTTAGATACTAATTCTCTTGTTCAAAAACATCTTGAACAATGCTGTTATACAATAAATGGTTATTGGGATGAACAGGATAAATATTATGAATCAATTACTTTACCTCACCCCATAGAAGCAAAATTAGTCAGCAGTTTTGTGGGTATTACCCAAGATAACCGTTTTCTAAAACTCAAATTTTCTCTTATGAATTTTCTGGAAAATATAGGTGAGTTAGTTCTTATCTATAATGAAAATCTAGAATTGATTGATGAAAATTGGCTTTTAGATATAGATTCTCCTATGCTTCCGCTTAATCAAAACAATTTAATAATCAGGTTTATTTCATTCTAGAAAATTGTAGGTTGGGTAGAACGAAGTGAAACCCAACAAAATATAGCTAGACTTATGAAAGTAATCTATTTTTGCACGCAGAGGCGCAGAGTCGCAGAGAGTTCATTTTATTTTATCCTATTCGCAAAACTAAGGTTTCTTCTCCTGGTAAAATTAAGGTTTTTCCCAATGGTAAAATTGCTAAAGCATTAGTTTGGGATAAGTTAATTAAGTTCCCTGAATTTAAGTTACCACTTGTTTGATGAAATTCGTAAATACCATCATTTAATTTTAAATTACCCCAAATATAAGTTTCCATTTTTCCGTTAGATTTTAATTCGCAATGGGATTTTACTTTGATAAATTTACTTTCCCAACCTCGATTAATTCCTGAAAGTTTTTTAATTGTCGGTTTTACAAATCGCCAAAATGTCACTAATGCAGAAACGGGATTTCCTGGTAAACCAAAATAAAGGGAGTTGGGAAATGTAGCAAATGTTAAAGGTTTTCCTGGACGCATTTGCACGGCGCGAAAATGAATTTCTGCCCCCAAAGATGCTAATATATTATCAATATAATCATAATCACCTACGGAAACTCCACCAGAAGAAAGAACTATATCCGCATGATTAATGGCGTAATTTATAGTTTCTGTTAAAGCAGTTTGATTATCTTTAACAATTCCTAACATTAACACTTCTGCACCCAATTCTCTCACCAAAGCAACTAAAGCATATTGGTTAGAATCTACTATCTGTCCAGGTTTTAGGGTTTGTTCTGGTGTTACTAATTCGTCACCACTTGAAAAAATTGCCACTCGCGGACGACGGAAAACACTGATTTCTGGCAATTGTGCAGCCGCTAAAATAGCAATTTCCGCTGCATTGAGGGGAATTCCTGCTGGTAAAAGTTCTTTTCCTGCTTGGTAAAAGTCTCCTTGGTGTCTAACAAATTCCTGCGGTTGCGGTGCAGAAAAAATAGAAACCCAGTTTTTCTCTAAATTAGTTTTTTCCTGCATAACTACAGTATCCGCACCTTTTGGGATTATTGCACCAGTGAAAATCCTTGCTGCTTGTCCTGGTTGAATAGTATTTTGAGGTTGATATCCTGCGGGAATCTCTTCGACAACTTCTAAAATTGTCGGATTTTCAGAAGTGGAATTTTGCACATCTTCATAACGCACTGCAAAACCATCCATTGCGGAATTATCCCAATGGGGAAAATCTAAAGAACTAATTACAGCAGTTGCTAAAATTCGGTGAAATGCTGTCAATAAATCAACAATTTCAAGATCATGCAAAGGTTGAACATGATTGAAAATAATCGTTTCTGCATCTTTAACGGATAACATAGTGGATGATTTAGTTAGTTACTGTTAGAAATTAAGATTAATTAACTTTTATTATTGAGAGGTTGTCTGAAAAGTCATGATTGCTGTATTAAATGTTTTACCCCTCCCTAACCCTCCCTTTATAAAGGCTACGGTGTACACACAAGTTATCGAATCACCATTATTCCTCAAATTACCCCTCCCTAACCCTCCCCTTGCAAAGGGGCTTGCAAAGGGGAGGGAACTAATTCTTCCGGTTTTCCCCATTTATTTACAAGGGGGGTAATTTAACTTGTGTGTACACGATAGCCTTATAAATGGGAGGGAACTAGATTTTTATTGTTTCCCCCTTTACAAGGGGAAAGGGGGGGACTATAGCAAATAAACATTGGATTTGAGAACTTTGATCAGTTTATTGCCCATGATAAGAAAAAAGACAGGCAAAAAGCCTGTCAAATAACCGATGATCTAGCAAAGAATTTGTAATCATTCTCAACAGTGATTTTTCCGATTTATGAAGTATCTAAATCAAATAAATCACACCAATCATAGTTATGATTTAGAAATTCATTTCCGCAGCTTGAACTTTTTCTACTTGTTTCTTCTTGAGAACTAGCATGATTTGTGCCATCATCACTAAACAGATAAAGGCAACTAACCATGTAACTCTAGAAGAGTCTTGCAAAACAATTTCTGCATCTCTTTGACCAAAACCACCAACATTGGGGTTGTTGGTTAAAGCATCACCAATGGCAACGGCCTGTCCTTCAGTCACAATTAATTCAGGTCCAACGGGAACTGTATCGGTAACGACATCACCAGTTGCGGTTGTGATGCTGATTAGATTCTTAACGTTACCGTCTTCATCTTCTGTTTGAGCAATTTTGCTAATTGTACCGGCAGCAGAAGCGTTGAATAAGTTATTATTGCTCTTCTCACCTGTGGGGTAAACTTGTCCACGTCCGCGATTACCGCCTACATGAACAGAGTATTTGCCAAAGTGGATATTTTTGTCTGTGGCGGGGTTAGGAGAAAGAATTGGGAAGACGATTTCTTGATATTCTTCACCGGGTAATGGACCAACAATGACAACATTATCTGTGCTGTCGTTGTAAGGGGTGAATGTCATATCACCCACTTCTGCTTTCATTTCTTCAGGAATGCGATCTTCTGGGGCAATCTTGAAGCCTTCGGGCAACATTAATACAGCACCAACATTTAAACCAACCTTAGAACCATCAGCGCCAACTTGTTGCACAGTGGTATCGTAAGGGATTTTGACAACGGCTTTAAATACAGTGTCAGGAAGTACAGATTGAGGAATTTCTACTTCTGTGGGTTTAGCAGCTAGGTGACAGTTAGCGCAAACAATTCGCCCTGTGGCTTCGCGGGGGGTGGCAGGAGCGGTTTGTTGCGCCCAAAAGGGATAGGCAGCGGCAGTTTGTGGGACGGCTATATCGCTAGTGAATAAAAAGGTAACAGTAGCGATCGCTATTAGCAATGTCTTAACCATTGCTTTAGCAGTGCGAGTTAATTTCGCAGGTGTAAGGGCATTTCTCATCTCTATAAAGTCATTTGTCAGTGGTTATTGGTCATTTGTCATTGGTCAGTAGTCATTGGTCAAGAGTTGATAAAAAGCCCTAGATTGTTGACTGGAGACTAATGCATTAAGCCCACCAAGCGGCATCCCCGGTGCGGAAATCGGTTTCTGTCCAAGGTGTGAGTAGAATTTTGTCGTCTTCTACGTTGGCATGGGCTAGAGCTAAGGATTTTGGTGCAGGACCACGAATTACTTTACCAGTAGCGTCATATTGTGAACCATGACAAGGGCATTTAAACTTATTCTCAGCCACGTTCCAAGGTACAACACAACCTAAATGGGTACAAATAGCATTAATCCCGTAGTCAGCGATCGCTTCTTTACTTTCCACCACAATATAGGTAGGATCTCCCTTGAGTCCTTGCACCAGAGTGCGATCGCCTACATTATGACTATCCAGAAACTTGCTAACACTAACATCATTACCTAGTTCATTCTTGGCTACAGTACCGCCACCAGCACCACCACTAGCAGGAGGGATAAAGTAGTTAATAACAGGGTACAATGCACCCAACGCCACCCCGGTAACAGTCCCGAAAGTGAGCAGGTTCATAAACTGACGACGACCCATATCGGGAACGTCTGTAATTTCTGAAAATTGAGCCATAATCTCCGCGCTGTTTGTGTAATTTATTAATCATTTTGACAAGAGTACCAGCACAAGAGCCACTCTCATCTGAATTGAAATCATAACGCTCATAGCGATGCCATAATTCTTAGTTGCAAGACATAGTGAGCATCTCTTCCGTTAGCATTACATTTCTTTATATCCCTATCATACTGGAGTCACGGAACTTAATATCATAACTAAATGTAAAATCTAGATAAGCTAAGGGAACAGGGAATAGGGAACAAGGAAGGGGGCAGGGGGTAGGGGGTAGGGGGTAGGGAGAAATAATTGTCTAATTACCAATTACCAATTACCAAAATCCAAAATCCAAAATCTAACATCTAAAATTACTATGACCGGAAAGGAATTACGCCAACTGTTGATTGATAAATGGGGACAACCTTATGATGTCCAGTTTCGCCGCACCCAAGGCAAAATATTTCTGCAAATCATGTGGAAATACTTTGGACAAGCTTCTTTCCCCATGAGCGAAATAGATTATCAAGATCATCTGGACAGCATTGCCAATTATCTTAATGCTTTAGGCGGAATACAACAAGTACAAACTTTTATTCTAGAAACTAAAGAGCGTCCTCGTCTTGGGAAAGCGGTTAGCATACCTCTTGATTTGGGTGAACGCGCTTCAGAATGGATTGTTTAAAAATCAGGTAATAGGTAATAAGGGTTTGCTCCTGACTCCTAACTCCTGATTCAGTGACATTAAACTGAAGATATAAAAAAATTAACGGCAAAGAATTAGATATCTGTTACTATCTACACTTATTGTACTAGGTCAACACGGTATTAATCAGGCTATGATTATGGGACGGTTTTAGAAGCCTGGAACGCTCCAGGTAAATTATGTTAATTTTTACGAGATGCTACGAGAACACAGTGCAGGGGACGTAAGCTGTGCGAATTCCGCTCGATTATTACCGAATTCTAGGATTACCGTTGGTGGCAAATGAGGAACAATTGCGACAGGCATACAGCGATCGCATTGTCCAATTGCCCCGACGGGAATATTCGACTACATCTATATCTTCTCGCAAGAAGCTGATTGAAGAAGCTTATATGGTTTTATTAAATACCGATGAGCGCAAAGCCTACGATCAGCTTTATCTGGCTCACGTTTATACTCCTAGCAAAACTGCTGACACAGGTTCACAGGAAAATCTAGTAGATACCAACCCCAAAGACCAAGATGCTCAAAGTCTCAGCATCGAAATCACCCCAGAGCGATTTATTGGTTCTTTGTTAATACTCCAGGAACTAGGAGAATATGAATTAGTATTAAAACTCGGTCGCCCGTACCTAGTTAATAAACCTAGTCCAATTAGTCTCAAAACAGGTCATCGTACTACCCAAGCAGAAACTCCTGAAAACCCAGACCTACCAGACATTATCCTCACCGTCTCCCTAGCTTGCCTAGAACTAGGACGGGAAGAATGGCAGCAAGGTCACTATGAAAATGCCGCCATATCTTTAGAAACTGGTGAGGAGTTATTAGCACGGGAAGGCTTATTTCCCAGCGTCCGCGCCGAAATGACCGCTGATCTTTACAAACTGCGTCCCTATCGCATCTTGGAACTATTAGCACTACCACAAACACAGATTCCCAAACGTCGGCAAGGATTAGAATTATTACAAAGTATCTTAGAAGATCGTGGTGGCATTGATGGCACAGGCAACGATCAATCAGGACTTAACATAGATGACTTTTTACGATTTATCCAACAAATTCGCCATTATTTAACAGTCTCAGAACAGCATAAACTCTTTGAATTAGAAAGTAAACGCCCCTCAGCCGTGGCTACATATTTAGCAGTATATTCCTTAATCGCCAGAGGTTTTGCCCAACGCCAACCAGCATTAATTCGTCAAGCCAAGCAACTATTAATGCAATTAGGCAAACGCCAAGACGTGCATTTAGAACAATCCCTTTGTGCTTTACTCATGGGACAAACGGAAGAAGCCACCCGTGTCTTAGAACTAAGTCAAGAATATGAAGCCTTAGCTTTTATTCGGGAAAAATCGCAAGACTCACCAGACCTATTACCCGGACTATGCTTATACAGTGAACAATGGTTACAGCAAGAAGTATTTCCCCACTTTCGAGATTTGGCAAAACAGCAAGCCTCGTTAAAAGAATACTTTGCTGATAGACAAGTTCAAGCTTATCTAGAATCTTTACCCAACGATGCCCAAATTACCAATGAATGGGCAGTAATTAACCATCAATCCTTTCCCCAGCCAGATATTCATCATTACCGTCACCATAATAATAACACCACACAAACACCACAACATCATCAACCAGTCAATCCTGAGTTACCAGAAACCCATCCTCGACCTCAACCTGAATCTTCCCAGGGTTCTATACCGAGGTGGAATCATCCATCAACAGATGGAAATGAGGGAAATCAAATATCACAAATACCCTTAACAGCAGCAAACCCAAACAGAAGAACACATCCAGTTAATGATCATCCGACGGCAGTAACAAACCAGCAGTCTCCCAAACGCAGAAGACGCAAACCGACTGCTAATACACTTCCCCAGCGATTCATCCAGTCTCAAGCTAATTTTCTCAGTAGTCTAGATCCAAAAACACGCTTAGTTTGGTTAGTTTTTTTCTCATTGGGAGGAGTATTAATTCTTTCGTTATTAGTATCAACAACTTTTGGCTTAGTCAAAAACATCTTCTTTCCTAGTCCATCATTGAAGGGAGAACAGTTAGCAATACAACTAAATCAACCACCCATCAACATTCCTGACCCGAACAGCAAACCTGAAGCCACCAATAATGAAGAACTGACCAAGGAAACAGCAAAGGAAGTAATTGAAATTTGGTTATCTGCCAAAACCTCAGCTTTGGGGCAAAATCATGACATTGATGGTTTAAAGGAAATTTTAACAGGTGCAGTTTTATCCCAATGGCAGTCAGTAGCCCAGCAAGAACAAGAAGATCAACGCCATCGCCAATACAAGCATAATGTGGAAATAGTCACTGTCTCTAACAAGGGAACGGACAAAGATTATGTATCTGTAGACGCTCAGGTACAAGAAGTTACTAAGTTCTATCGAAATAGTCAGCAGCAAAAGTCTTCTAGTGAAAACTTGCGGGTTCGTTATGATTTGGTTCGCAAAGAAGGCAAATGGCTGATTCAGAAAATGTCCGTGATTCAGAATTTTTTGTAAGTTGGAGGTAAGAGGCAAGAGGCAAGAGGCAAGAGGCAAGAGGCAAGAGGCAAGAGGCAAGAGGCAAGAGGCAAGAGGCAAGAGGCAAGAGGCAAGAGGCAAGAGGGGAAAAATTTCTTTCTTCATCCTGACTCCTGACTGGGCGCGGGCCCCGCGCCCCTACCTCCTGACTCTTCCCTTAATGTCATGAAACTTTGACACTCATGCCCTGACTGAGATCGCTATGTTAAAATTTCATGACATATTGATCCCCGCAGGGCTGATAACTACGTGAAATATAGTAAAACCTATCTTTAGACCCCTTGATCCCTAGATAGTTTTACTGGTTAATATTTACTTAACAACTCTTTGCAATCCTCAATAAATGCAAAACAACGGCATAACCAGGAATTTCGATGAGTTGGTATCTTAATAAAAAACAAACAGTAAACAAATTTAAAACTGGGGCAAAACCGGGAGTCAGGAATAAAAAAATCTGGGTAGACGATATTTAATCAAACTTTTTTAACCCGGAAACAATAATTTACCTTTCAAACTACTGGAGTCCAAATAAATGGCAAAGGAACGCCCACCGCTAGAAGAGATGACCTTACGGCAATTACGCAAAGTTGCCAGTGAATACTGTATATCTCGTTATAGCAGAATGCGTAAATCGCAGTTATTAGCATCAATTGAAGACGTTCAAAATAGTAAATTCTCGCTCAGTTCATCCCCTAATCTGGAGGCACAAGAAACCGTGGAAGCAGCAAAATTTGAGTTAGGTCAAGAAGATCGAACTGGTGGTTCTCTCGCTGATGTTGATGAAGCACTAGCAGATTTACCAGCTGGTTATGGTGACAGTCGGATTGTTCTGTTACCTCGTGATCCTCAATGGGCTTACACTTACTGGGATATTCCTAACGACCATAAAGAAGCACTGCGTCGTCAAGGTGGACAAACCCTAGCTTTGCGGATTTATGATGTCACTGATGTTGATCTAGATTATCAAAGTCCCCACAGTATTCAAGAATACCCTGCTGATGAACTAGCGAGAGAATGGTATTTGCCAATTCCCGTGAGCGATCGCGATTATGTGATAGATGTCGGTTATCGCACCGCTGATGGTGGTTGGTTGGTATTAGCGCGTTCCGCGAGAGTGCATATTCCCCCCGTCTATCCTGCTGACTGGATTGAAGATGTCTTCATCACCGTAGACTTTGAAGAAGACCTACGTGGTAAGACCTTCTACGAACTAGTTCCCCCATCCAAGAAATTACCAACTGCTACTGCTACTGCTGCTGCGGGTGGTGGAAATCCCATTTACGAACAAATCTTTGGTCTAGCAGAATCCGCTGAAGCTCAACGGGTTGCAGGTTCTATATTCGGTTCTATGCAGCACGTCCCCGGTTCTGCTGCTCCCGAACAAGCTCTCAGTTCCTACGTTTTCCCATCTGGTGTAGGTATGTGGGCTATTCCTACCGTATCTGGTTTAACTATGTCCGGTGTGGGAATGTCCGGTTTCTCCGCTTCTGCTGTTCCTGCGCGTCCTCGCAAATTCTGGTTAGTTGCTGATGCTGAATTGATTGTCTACGGTGCAACCGAACCTGATGCAACTGTAACCATTGGTGGTCGTCCCATTAAACTTAATTCCGATGGTACATTCCGCTTCCAAATGTCTTTCCAAGATGGTTTAATTGACTACCCAATTTTAGCTGTTGCGGCTGATGGTGAACAAACCCGTTCTATTCACATGAAGTTTGAGCGCGAAACACCTTCTCGTAATACTAATACTAAGGATGAAGCTGTTTTGGAATGGATGGTATAAGTTCTGTATTTGAAGATTAACCATAACTGCAATTAATAAATTCACCCGTTATAGGATTACTGTAGCGGGTTTTTTATGGAAAGAAAATCAACAATGTCTGATAGCGTAACGTGGCGCCAGCCATATCAGGATACCCAGGATTAGAGGATTTTCAGGATGTTGTTGTTGATTTGATGTGGGGATTTTGAGGATTTTTTTGTCTGAATCAGGATTTCCAGGATTAGAGGATTTTCAGGATGTTGTTGTTGATTTGATGTGGGGATTTTGAGGATTTTTTTGTCTGAATTAGGATATCCAGCATTTTAGGATTTACAGGATGTTATAATATTTATAAACTTTCATCAAAATATACAGTTATGGCGATCGCTATTTCCCTAACTCCAGAACTAGAAGCAAGACTACGCGAAAAAGCAGCACAACAAGGAAAAGATATTAGTTTAGTTGCGGCTGAATTATTAAAAAATATCCTAGACTGGGAATTAGAAGACTCACAAGCAGCTATTCAAGGTATTTAGCAAGGATTAAGTAGGTGAACGGAAAAAAACCGAAATATGTAACGAAAAGTAAAATCGCCCAAACCCTCTTCACTCTTGCCTCTTGCCTTGCCATAACGACGATTTTCAATGCTAACCTACTTAGATGATTTTGAAGCACGAAGATTTCGTTCTTTTGATGATTTTGCAAAAAGAACAACGTCGTAAATATAAACTGTCTCAAAATGTATAAAATCATGGTTTAATTTGATGTGAGATTTGCTATTATTGAAAATAAGGTTTAAGAGAATTAACGGAATTAGGTAAAAATCAATGATTTCAGAACAAGAATTATTAACGAAATGGCGCTCTTTACCCCAGGATAAACAACAGGAAGTCTTAAAATTTGTGGAATTTATGCAATTGAAAACCACTGCGAAAAAACCGCCTTTGGGGGAACGTTTGCGACAAATTCGCTCTAAAATTGTTGCATCTGGTAAACCATTATTAAATGCAGATGAAATAGAAAAAGAATTAGCTGATCGTAGAGGTGGAATACAAGGTATAGAAGCATGATTATAACTTATATTGATTCGGGTGTGTTACTGAGTGCAACCAATGGTACTGGTTTAATTGCAGAAAAAGCATTAGAAATACTATCAGACTCACAACGGGTATTTGCTGCTAGTGAGTTTGTTAGATTGGAGGTAAGTCCTAAAGCAGTTTATCATCAGCAAACGGAAGAATATCAATTTTATGAGGAGTTTTTTGGCGATGTTATTTATTGGGCAAATGATTTAACTTATATTGTACAAGAATCTTATAAAATTGCTTCTCAGTATGGGTTAGCTGCTATGGATGCACTTCATGTAGCTGCTGCTTTTTCTGTTGGTGCTGAGGAGTTAATTACTACTGAGAAAAAAACAAAACCGATGCACAAAGTAGTTGGTATTAAAGTAATTTCTATTTTTGATTAGGATGTTTTTTGTCTGAATCAGGATAACCAGGATTAGAGGATGTACAGGATGTTGTTTTTTGATTGTCTATGAGAAGTACAGATTTTAGGATGTTAGATAATAAATTATCCGTTAAATTATTTGTTGTTATTTGTTGACTGTTGGTGTAACTGTATTTTATAATATCTCAATATTCACTACATCCTTTTGAAAATCAATAATTTTTTGACTTGTGACTTTTGACTTTTGACTTCCCGAAGGGTGTCCTGGACATCCTAATATGGCTTGCGCCACGCTACGCTATCAGACAATTACAATTTCAGCATCCCACCAATAACCTACAAATTACCATCCTGTACCTCCTTTAATTTGGTGCTAATTATTAATTTCCAGAAGATGGAAAACGCAAACATAGCAGAGGTCTTACTTGTTGAATAGTCTCAAAATCACGATCATTATGAATTAGGGTTAGCTGGGTTTCTATTGCTATTTGGGCAATACAACAATCTATACTACTTCTAACAGTTAACCCTTGTCTTTGTAAATCATAATAAATTCGTGCTGCGAAAACCCAAGTATTATCAGTTGCTTCAATATAGTCTTGTTCTTGCAGGTAGGTTTGCAATAATATCCACTCCCTTTCATATCGACAACCTTGTAATAATTCCATTTGGGTAAATCGAGTCAGAAAGACATTTTCATCTTTGATAAGTGTCTGGATATTTTGACGTGCAACTCCTGTTTTATCGCGTCAAACATTTATCCAAACGGAAGTATCAATCAGAAACATTTCGATTTTCTCGCAATGCTTTATAGTCGTAGTCAGGAGTAAATTGAATTTGTCCACTTAAATCAAGTAAGTTCCGTTTTTTACGAACGCGAATTAGTTCTTGTAATGCTAGATTAATTAATTCTTTTTTGGTTCGCACGTTAGTTAAACGAAATGCTTCTTCTACTAATCCGTCGTCAAGTTCAATATTGGTTCGCATGATATTTAGGTGGATTATGTGTATAGATATGTGTATTATACACTATTTTGTCTGAATCAGGATGTCCAGGATTTAAGGATTTTCAGGATGTTGTTGTTTATTTGATGTGGGGATTTTGAGAATTTTTTTGTCTGAATCAGGATGTCCAGGATTAAAGGATTTTCAGGATGTTGTTGTTTGATTGTTTAGGAAAAATGGCAATTTTTGGATGATAGATAATATACTGTGATTGTAATTATCATTTTTCATCTTT
>NZ_VILC01000004.1:39050-91241 GCF_009712065.1 Aphanizomenon sp. UHCC 0183
GCCACTTGCTAATTTTCCGATCTACACTACCACTAATTAACTGTTTACCATCAGGACTAATAGCTACAGATAACACAGCTTCAGCTTGTCCAGAAAAAGTATATAGTAGTTTTCCAGTTAGCAAATTCCATAAATTCACTTGTCTGTCATCGCTACCACTAACTAAGGTCTTATTATCAGGATGAATAGCTACATCATTAACATTAGATTTGTGTCCTTTCAGAGTTTTTACACATTGCCGAACTTCCTTGTATGGGGGGTTTACGGCTGATATTTTTTCTTCATTTTCAGGTAATTTATCATGAGATTTAGCTTTTAATTGTTGTAATTCATCATCAATTTCTAAATTTGTAAATTTAGCATTTAGATCATCACCAGATAACTCTATTAATGCTTCAAAATAATAATCATTTTGCACAACTTTTTCCTCCATACGTTCAAAAAGTTGCATGGGAGTTTCTTGGAACTGCGAATTATCTAATAATTTTACTACACCATAACTAGCGAGTCCCAAAACCGCACCAATTCCTGCCATTGGTACATTGGTACAGTACCAATACCAAAAGCTAAACCAACTTTAGGGGCAACAAATCCGATATTACCGATAATATTAGAAATACCAAAACCACTAATAGCACCTATTCCCATTGTGCCAAAAACGGTGGAATCTCCTTCTATAATTCCTGTAAAAGCACCATAAACAGCAGCACCAACAACCGTGCCTACAGCCGTTACAGAAGTTGCGCCTATTCCTACCGCACCAAAACCTCCAGCAATGCCAATACCTCCCACAGTAGAGGAAATACGCGCACCTGTTAACATTCCAGTGGTGATAAAAGCTGCACCTGTTGAAGAACTTGCTTTCATGGCTTATGAGTGTCAATTTGATTAGATGAAGAAAATACAAATATTGAGACAATTGATAATTAGTCTTTTAACAAAGACACAAAAACGCAATAAAAAACCCTTTGCGTCTTTGCGCCTTTGCGTGAGACTATTTAACTATAAGCCTCCATTGGTAAATAAGAATAAACAAAATTCCTATCCCCAAAAGCCGTGTTAATTCTCGCCACACTTGGACAAAACTTATATTCCTTATTCCAAGGTGCAGGATAAGCAGCTTGTTCACGGGAATAGGGATGATTCCATTCACCAATAATCAAACTTTCCGCAGTGTGAGGGGCATTTTTTAAAAGATTATCGTGAATATCCATTAAATCCTGGACATCCTGATTCAGACAATGACAATTTCAGCATCTCATCAATAACTTACAAATAACAATCCTGTAAATCCTCAAATCCTGGACATCCTGATTCAGACAATTACAATTTCAGCATCCCACCAACAACCTACAAATCACAATCCTGTAAATCCTAAAATCCTGGATATCCTGATTCTGACAAAAAATATGAATCAGATATTTTTATTATATTGGGTTGCGTTCCTTAATCTAAGCTAGAAGATGAGCGATCGCATTAAAACATACTTGCATTCATATTACACAGCATTTTGCATTATTTTTAGTTACCCCTCTGACCATTTATAAGTTATAGTATTGACTTTGTATACATTTCCTAATACTCTTGTTATAGAATTTAGAATATAAATAATAGATTTACCAAAAATTTGTTATGAGTTTAATGGATTCAGTTAACTAAGAACAAGGAAGAGTTATTTTGCAGCTAGAACAACTCTTAGACGTACTTAAATATACTCAGTCACCAAACTACTGTAATAGCAGTGTTAAACATGACCCCACGACTGAGCATACATTTCGTGCTGCAAAACAAGCTGGTGTAAAGGGAACTTATGTTTTTCACACTAGCCCACCTAATGATGAAATTCTACCTGTTAGACCCGCTGTTCATGTTGCAGAAGCTAAAACACCAGACGAAGCTAGGGATATTCATCGTAAACTCTGGAATCTTGGTAACGCACCATTCTTAATAGTAATACTTCCCAATCAAATTAGAGTTTATACAGGTTTTGATTACGATCAAAAAAATAAGAATCAAGGCTTAATAGATACAGTTGATTCTAATATTACTGATATTGAAGCTAAATTAGATTATCTTTTTGCTGATTCCATAGATTCGGGTAAACTGTGGCAAACTCAAGCTAAAAATCTTATTCCTGAAAAGCGCGTTGATCTACATTTATTAAAAAATCTTAAAAAGTTAGGGGAGAGATTAGAAGAAAAAGGGGTTAACCTCTCGATTGCTCATGCTTTAATTGGCAAATACGTCTACATTCGTTATCTTTGGGATAGAGGGATTTTATCTAATCAGTGGTTAGAAGAAAATAATATCAACTTGGATAGTGTATTTAGCCGCAATGCAACTTTAACAGGTTTCAGGAAGCTAGTTGAGGCTTTAGAGAAACGCTTCAATGGTGATATTTTTCCTCTACCATTAAAAAATAAAAAACTACCAGAAGATGAAATTATTGCCTTAGTAGCATCTGTATTTAAAGGAGATGATCCTATTTCTGGTCAACTTCACCTTGACTTTGATATATATGATTTTTCTTATATTCCTGTTGAAACATTATCTTCTATCTATGAGCAATTCCTCCATGCACAAGGTAAAGGAAAAAAAGTTGGTGCTGTTTATACACCTGAGCCTTTAGCTGACTATTTAATTTCGGAACTTAACTATACTAAAAATCTCAAAAAAGGAATGAAAATTCTTGACCCATGTTGTGGTTCTGGAATTTTCTTAGTCTTAGCTTATCGCAGATTAATAGAAATAGAATTAGCTAATAGTAAAAATAAAAAATTAAGTCCTACACAACTTAGTCAAATTCTTGTAGACAGTGTTTATGGTATTGAGCGAAATGCTGATGCTTGCTATGTAACAGAATTTAGTTTAATTTTAACGATGCTCAACTATATTGAGCCTCCAGATTTACATAAAAATAAAGATTTCCAATTTCCTGCATTACATAATTATAGAATTTTTGAATGTGATTTCTTCGATAATGAATCTGAAATTTTTCAAAGTAATTTAAAGTTTAATTGGATTGTAGGTAATCCACCCTGGATAGAACTTAAACCAGATACAAAAGGTGAAGCATTAGCACTAAATTGGATTAAAAATAATTCTGTTAATCGGCCAGCTACAGGTAACAGAGTTTCTGAAGCTTTTACTTGGCGAGTAACTGATCTACTAGATGATAAAGGTTGTGCAGGTTTACTTATACACGCCAAGAGTTTATTTAACCATGAGTCTGAAAAGTACCGTAGAAGCTTTTTTCAGCAACACGAAGTTGTACGAATTACTAACTTTTCTAATTTAGCTTATGTTCTATTTGGTAAAAGGGGAGAAGCTCCTGCTGCAACTGTAGTTTATAGCAAAGCTAAACCAGAACAAGAAAAACCACCGATTATTCATTATTCTCCTTTTGTCATTAATCAAATTTCTAATCGATCTTGGAAAGCAGATAAAAAAAATTCAACTTGGATAATCACTATTAATGAGAATGAAATACAAACTGTTTCACCTGATGACGCAGAAAGTGGAGAAGCTATTGTTTGGAAATTAGCTTTGTGGGGTAGCTACCGAGACAAAAGAGCTATTAAGCGTTTACGCCGATTATTTACAATTAATTTAGGTGAATTAATTGAAGAAAAAGGTTGGTATCTTCATCAGGGATTAGAACTTAGAGATGGTTCAATTTTGCACAATCAAGAAAGTGATTCCATAGATGAAGCTTACTATCTTAAAGGCTTAGAGATACTTAATGCCAATTTAATGGCACAATCGAAGAATCGCTTTTCAATCCCGGAAGAATTTTTACGATTAATTCCACCGGAAAAGTATTTTATAAGAAAAGGTAGAATAATAGGCTTAACCGTTGCCTATGCTCCACATTTAATTCTATCTCCTAACTACTTTATCTATAGTGATATTAATTTTGTCATTCCCCATCCTAAAGTTGGTTTATCTGGAAGTAAATCAGATGCTGATTTATTACGCGCTCTTTCAGTTTTTCTGAGTTCTAGTATCAGCAAATACTACTTATTCTTTCAAAGTTCATCATGGGGTATCGCCAGAAGTTTTATTAGCCATAAAGATATCAAAAATATTCCTATCCCTAATTTATCCTCAGACCAAATTAGAGAATTATCTCGACTTCAGAAAGAACTAGCTTCTTCTGAAATGGCTTTTTATCAAGAATCTTTATCAGTGCCAGAAAATGTTGATATGCTACTGCAAGAAAAGCTTGATGAAGAATTAGAAAACATAATTAAAATCCCTAAAAATATAAGTATTTTGGCAAGAGATTTTTGGCGGGTTAAATTCAAACTTAACAAAGGTAAAGCAGTTAGTTTAGCTACTGTAATACCAACAGAAGAAGCATTGCTAAATTATGGGCAATGTTTAGCAAATGAATTAGATGATTTTGCAGATAGTAGTCATATACATCATAAAGTTTCTATAGTTCACTCAGAGAATATGATTGTTTGTACAGTAGAAATGATTAAATCAAATAGTTCAATAAATGTTACTGTTGAACGAGCAAATAAAGAATCATCATCCTTCTTAGTAGAAATTTATCAAAAACTAAGAGAACAATTTAGTCAATGGGTGTACATTCAACGTGGTATACGTATTATAGATGGTTCAAAAATTCATATTTGTAAATCTCCTCGCCTGATTGATTGGACAAAAACACAAGCGTTAAATGACTCTGATGATATTATTGCTGAAATACTTTCTTACAGATAGAGGTAAAAACTAATGATAATGGAGCAAGATATAAATGACACAAAGACAGCCTGATCCAAATTGGATTGCCACTTATGATAGTTTCTTTCGCAGGGACGCACATCAATTGCTTGCTTGGGGTTATGAAGATGCTCGAACTAATATTAATCCCACATTAGAAGAAACTGAAATCACAGGCTTCATAGCTGAAAAAATAGATAAAAGGTTTGATGATCCTGATACTCCATCTCGTTTTGAACGTTATTATTTAGGTGAAGATAAGCCAATAACGGGTGAAGGTAGAACTGGAAAATCTAGGCGCAGATTGGATCTTGTAATTGAATGGAGTGGGTGTAAACCACGTCCCAAATATGTTTTTGAAGCAAAACGTTTACGTAAACAGGGATATCCCATAAGTAAGTACACAGGTGAAGACGGATTACAACCATTTGTAGATGGAACTGCTTATGCTGCTCAGTATCCAGAAGCTGCTATGATTGGCTACATTCAAAGTGATAATTATGAATATTGGATTCGAGAACTAACTAGAAAATTTACTGAATCTAACAATGGCCTTTCTATAATACAAGAATTGACACAAGTTGAGGTTATTGCTTCTTTACCCAATGAGTTGGTGAGTCAACATGATCGCTCAACAGGAAGTCCAATCACTGTTTATCATATTCTCCTTGATTGCTCTGAAATTTCTATATAAGTTAAATTTACGAATAAGTAATTAAAAGATGAATAACTAAGATATGATTTTTTTATTATTGAGGAAAAATGGCGATTTTTTGATGATAGATAATATCCTGTGATTGTAATTATCATTGTTTATCTTTCAATATTCACAGACAATTTATCAATAACAATCCTGTACATCCTAAAATTCTGGACATCCTGATTCTGACAATTACAATTTCAACATCCCACCAACAACCTACAAATAACAATCATGTAAATCCATGAACACACCTAATACCCAAAATAAAAAATTAGACGAAATTACATATATAATAAATGGCTGTGCAATGAAAATACACCGAACTTTGGGAAATGGTTTTCAGGAAGTTATTTATCAAAGATGTCTGGAAATTGAACTCAAAAAATCAGGTTTAGGTTTTGGAAGGGAGGTAGAACAAGTAATTTATTATGAAGGAATTGAAGTAGGAACACGAAGGGCGGATTTTATAGTTGAAAATCAGGTTGCGGTGGAGTTGAAAGCGGTTATTTCTTTGGAAGATGTTCATTTAGCGCAAGCGAAAAATTATTTGGTAGCTTATAATTTTCCTGTGGGTTTATTGATTAATTTTGGAGCGTTAAAGTTGGAATATAAGAAGGTTTTTAATCCTAGATATCAGGGTTAATTTGTCTGAATCAGGATGTCCAGGATTTAAGGATTTTCAGGATGTTGTTGTTGATTTGAAGTGGGGATTTTGAGGATTTTTTTGTCTGAATCAGGATGTCCAGGATTAGAGGATTTTCAGGATGTGGTTGTTTTATTGTCTATGAGAAATAGAGACTTTGGGATAATTGATAAGATAAATTATTTGTTAAATTATTAAATTATCTGCTGTTACTTCTTGACTATTACTGTAACTGTATTTTATCATCTTTCAATATTTACAGACAATTTATTAATTACAATCTGTCTGAATCAGGATAACCAGGATTAGAGGATTTTCAGGATGTAGTTGTTTGATTGTCTATAAAATATAGAGATTTTGGGATGATAGATAAGTTATCAGTTAAATTATCCGCTGTTACTTCTTGACTATTACTGTAACTGGATTTTATAATCTTCAAATCTTCACAGACAATTCATCAATAACAATCCTGTACATCCTAAAATCCTGGACATCCTGATTCAGACAATTACAATTTCAGCATCCCACCAACAACTTACAAATAACAATCCTGAAAATCCTAAAATCCTGGACATCCTGATTCAGACAAAAAATATGAATCAGATATTTTCATTATGTTGGGTTGCGTTCCTTAATCTAAGCTAGAAAATGAGCGATCGCACTATAAAATAAATATACATAATCAAATTATACTGTGATATGATATTATACCATTGGGGGTATTACTTGATTTTTTAAGTAATTTAGCTAGATTTTAAGAAAAATACCACTGATATCCAAACAACCTGTAATTATCTGTTAAAAGGAGTGTAGTAATTGATGTATCCATATAGCCTAAGAAATTTTACAGATATTCGCCAAGATACTCACGAACAAGCTAGATATATTCACTGGTTTTGCCAAAATCATATGGATACCCATACATCTAATTTAAAATTGTTTGACTTTATAGATGATGACGCACTAAAAACAAGAATCGCTAAAGAACTTTACGTAGCAAGGTATTTTTGTAAACTTCAGTTTGCCTTTAAACCAGTATGGAATCAAGAATCTTTTGAATTATTTGGTTGTTTAAAATTACAAATTGTTCAATATGGAGGTATTTTTGAAGCAATCATTGTTTATTTTCTACGGAAAAATATTGATCATGTAGCCGTCAGAAATAAGACTAAAACTCCCGAATATATCCACCAAGAAGGAGCTTTAGCTAAAGGGGTATCAATTCAACAACAAGATAAAAAATCAGGTCAAATAGAATCCTTATATTTGTGTAAGAAAAAAGAATCTTATAAGAATGTAGAACTTTTAAGAATGGAAGAGAAATTAGAGGCTGCTGTTGAAATAGGAATTATCTCTGATCAGACTAAAAAGTCAATACTCAACATTTATAATTTAAGAAACTCTGTACATATTCAGAAAGCTGCAAAAAATGAAATTGAATTAGAAATTGATCATTGCAAAAACGCATTTTCTACGTTTTGGGAGTTTTTGGAAGAAATAAGAAAATATTTAGAATACTCAGAAACACCAGAAATGAAAGAAGAAGAAGAGAGAATTAAATCTGAATTTGAAGAAAGTATTAATTCCTTAAATCAAAAGAATGTAACTAATTCAGAGATAGAAATGTTAGTACCAGGTTTTGAATCCTTATAAAAGTAAAGAAGATACATTATGTTTCAGAAGCAATTAGAAATAATTTGTGTTTTAGGAATTATCGTAGCCTCTAATACCATTTTTCCTAGTCCTGGCTTATCACAAACTCCAAAAAACTCAAATAAATGGATTATTTCGAGTATAGAAACTTCAGACAAAGTAGATATGGGTTGTGCGCCTAAGAGTAATCAATCTCGAATACTATCAAGTCCGAATCCTAACGATATTCATCCTGACTGGAAAGGTGAAAGCTATATTGGAATGTCTTGGAGTTTAATAGCAAAAAAAATTATTAATAACGATACAGGTATTTATCTGAAAGGTGATTTATATTCACCGAGAGGAGGATTAATAAATGAAAATATATTCGTTATAGAAAATGAATGGGATTGTAATTCAAATTGAAAGAGTTCGTAAGGTGCGTTACATTTCATTAACGCACCCTACAATTAACTAACTATAAGCCTCCATCGGTAAACAAGAACAAACAAAATTCCTATCCCCAAAAGCAGCATCTATTCTCCCCACACTTGGCCAGAACTTATATTCCTTATTCCAAGGTGCAGGATAAGCAGCTTGTTCACGGGAATAGGGATGATTCCACTCACCAATAATCAAACTTTCCGCAGTGTGAGGGGCATTTTTCAAAAGATTATCTTCAATGTCCATTTTACCAGATTCAATTGCGGCAACTTCCTCACGAATCGCAATCAAAGCATCACAAAAACGATCTAATTCCTGTTTAGATTCACTTTCCGTTGGTTCTACCATAATTGTCCCAGCAACAGGCCAAGAAACAGTAGGTGCATGAAAACCATAATCCATTAACCGCTTCGCAACATCATCAATTTCGATATGCGCTGATTTCTTCAAACTTCGCAAATCTAAAATACATTCATGTGCCACCAAACCATTTTTTCCCTGATACAAAACTGGATAATATGACTCTAATTTCTTAGCCATGTAATTAGCATTCAAAATGGCAATTTTGGTTGCTTCCGTCAACCCATCTGCACCCATCATGATAATATACATCCAAGAAATCACTAGGATACTTGCACTACCCCAAGGTGCAGCAGAAACAGCACCCAAATCACCACCCATTCTCACCACAGAATGTCCTGGTAAAAACGGGACAAGGTGGGAAGCGACACCAATGGGACCCATTCCCGGACCACCACCACCATGAGGAATACAGAAAGTTTTGTGTAAATTCAAATGACAGACATCTGCACCAATATCACCAGGACGACAAATACCTACTTGGGCATTCATATTAGCGCCGTCCATGTAAACTTGTCCACCGTGAGAATGAATTACCGCACAAATTTCTTGAATTGCTTCTTCAAATACCCCATGAGTTGATGGATATGTCACCATTAAAGCTGATAATTCATGACTATGTTTTTCAGCTTTGGCTTTTAAATCTTCAACATCAATATTACCATGATCATCACAAGCAACTCCCACTACTTTCATTCCACACATTACCGCACTCGCGGGATTTGTACCATGTGCAGATTGGGGAATTAAACAAACGTTTCTGTGTCCTTCCCCCCGACTTTGATGATATTCATGAATTACCAAAAGTCCCGCATATTCACCTTGAGAACCTGCATTTGGTTGTAAGGAAATTCCCGCAAAACCTGTAATTTCTGATAACCATGCTTCTAGTTGTTGGAAGAGGATTTGATAACCTCTAGTTTGGGAAATTGGCGCAAAAGGATGGATTTTACCAAATTCCGCCCAAGTGACGGGAATCATTTCCGAAGTCGCGTTTAATTTCATGGTACAAGAACCCAAGGGAATCATTGAGGTGGTTAATGATAAATCCTTGCTTTCTAGTTGATGCAAATAACGTAATAACTCAGTTTCAGAATGATAACGGTTAAAAACTGGATGGGTGAGATATTTACTTTGACGTGATAATTGAGAATTGGTAATTGGTAATTCTTCCACAGTAAAAGGTAGTTGATCTTTGAGTGCGAAAATTTGCCAAATATCAATTAAATCTGTTTCTGTTGTAGTTTCATCTAAGGAAATACCAACTGTGGAATTATCAAAAATTCTCAAGTTGATATTTCTCTCATTCGCAGCGTCGAGAATTGCTTCTAATTTGGTATTTCCTAATTCTACCCGCAAGGTATCAAAGAAGTTTTCCGAAGTGATTTTATAACCTAACTTTTTCAGTCCTGCGGCTAAAGTTGCGGTAAGTTCATGGATATTTTGAGCGATCGCTCTCAGTCCATCGGGTCCATGATACACTGCATACATACTCGCCATCACTGCCAATAAAACCTGTGCCGTGCAAATATTACTGGTGGCCTTATCTCTGCGGATGTGTTGTTCGCGGGTTTGCAAAGCTAAACGGTATGCAGGTTTACCATGAATATCTTTTGATACCCCGACAATACGCCCTGGAACGAGCCGTTTATACTCTTCCTTCGTGGCAAAATAAGCAGCGTGTGGTCCCCCAAATCCCAAGGGAATACCGAAGCGTTGGGTACTACCTACAGCAATATCAGCCCCTAATTCACCGGGGGGTGTGAGTAATGTTAAACTTAAAGGATCTGCGGCTATTGTCACCAATGCACCCTGAGCATGGGACTTTGTGATAAAATCGCAGTAGTCGTAAATTGTACCGTCAGTTGCGGGATATTGCAGAACTGCACCAAAGATAGTTTCGGTAAAATCGAAAGTTTGATGATCACCGATAATGATGTTTATGCCTAAAGGTTTGGCGCGTGTTTGCAATACATCAATGGTTTGAGGATGACATTCACTAGACACAAAATAGTTATGGGATTTATTTTTGCACACACCATAACTCATACTCATGGCTTCTGCGGCTGCTGTCCCTTCGTCAAGCAAAGAAGCGTTAGCAATTTCTAAACCCGTTAAGTCAATAATCATGGTTTGGAAATTTAACAACGCTTCCAAACGTCCTTGAGCAATTTCTGGCTGATAAGGGGTGTATGCTGTATACCAACCGGGATTTTCTAAGATGTTGCGTTGAATGACGGTAGGGGTAATACAGTCATAATATCCCATGCCGATAAATGAGCGATAAACTTGATTTTTATCGGCTATTTGCTTTAATTTTGCCAGTGCTGCGTATTCGCTTTGCGCTGCTGGTAGATTAAGGGTTTGATGAAACCGGATTGCCTGTGGTACTGTTTTATCAATCAGATCATCAAGGCTGGAAAGACCTAATGAATCTAGCATTTGCTGAACATCATCGGGTTTTGGTGCAATGTGTCTTTGTGCAAAGTTGCCTAATTTTTGACTAGTGTGAGGTTGAGTGCGCGGGGGATTAGCTACCACAAATCGTTCTCCAAAGGTTTCTGTATTAATATATTGTAATGATCACTTTTGGATATTAGGGTTTTTTCTATATCTTGATTTTTTTCTCGCAGAGGCGCAGAGGCGCAGAGAGGAAAGGAAGAAATTAAGGATTGGTTGAATTTATTGTTTGGTAATGTTTCCATTTTTGCTGTAGTCGTTTTCTTTTTTCGGGTGTTAAGGTATGGAAACAGTGGGGACAGGAAATACTTTTTTCATATTCTGGGGAGGTTTTATCTTTTTCGGAAACGGGATATCCACAAGCAAAGCATAATTCTTGATTTCCTGTTTCTAAGTTATGACTAACTGTGATTCTTTCATCAAAAATAAAACATTCTCCTTCCCATAAACTTTCTGTTTGGGGAACTTCTTCTAGATATTTGAGAATGCCTCCTTTGAGGTGATAAATTTCTTCAAAACCTTGAGAAAGTAGATAAGATGAGGCTTTTTCGCAACGAATTCCTCCAGTACAAAACATTGCTACTTTTTTATGCTTTTTGGGGTCAAGATGTTTTTGGACATATTCGGGAAAATCTCGAAATATCTGAGTTTGCGGATTTTCTGCTCCTTTGAAAGTCCCAATGGTGACTTCATAATCATTGCGGGTATCAATGACTGTGACTTCTGGGTTAGAAATTAAATCATTCCAGTCTTCGGGTTTGACATAAGTTCCTACTTTTTCCGCTGGGTTTACTTCTGGTAAGCCTAAAGTGACAATTTCTGGCTTTAAGCGGATTTTTAACCGCTCAAATGGGGGAATTTCTGTGTAGGATTCTTTATGTTCTAAATCTGCAAACCGTGAATCATTGCGAAGAAAGGCTAGAACTGTGTCAATTTGCTGACGAGAACCGGCAATTGTGCCGTTAATTCCTTCCTGTGCTAGTAAGATAGTTCCTTTGATTCCTTGTGACTGACAAAGGGATAATAAGGCTGCTTGTAGTTCTCTACAATCAGGGAGATTCACGAATTTATATAGTGCAGCAACAACTGTCTGATTTTCTTGGTTCATGGTCTTGGCAAATTAATAATAATAGTTTATGATGACTTAGTTATGTAAAATTAACCCTTTTTACATAAAAAACACACTTGGGGGTTTAGCTCAGTTGGTAGAGCGCCTGCTTTGCAAGCAGGATGTCAGCGGTTCGAGTCCGCTAACCTCCATTGATTTACGAAATACGTCTCACGCAAAGGCGCAAAGGCGCAAAGAATAAAAGCCACATTTCAATCCAGCAAGCCCTAATTATGTTTAAATACTAGGGAAAAGTTATTTGCTGGCATGGGGTAAGTTTGGTGCAATATCAGATTTTGGGCTTCAGCAGCTTTTACTACATCTTCTAAATTACGCACTCCCCAGTCTGGATTCTGTGCTTGTAAAGACTCATCAAAATCAGCGTTACTGGGTGCGGTATGTTCGCCATTTTGTTTATAGGGACCATACAAGTAGAGTATACCACCAGGTGGCAGAATCCGTCCAGCCCCTGCCATTAGTCCTAAACAGGATGACCAAGGGGAAATATGAATCATGTTAATATTGACAATGGCAGAAATAGGTGGTTGTGGTATTATCTCTTTTTCCACAGGCCAAATTGGTGAACTTGCATCTAAATCTAGGGGTGGCTGCATGGCTTTACAGGGGAAAAATTCAGTCCAGGCGCTAATACTAGCACGCAGTTCTGGGTTAGGGTCTGAAGGTAGCCATTGTCGAGGTGCGAGGTGGTAAGAGAAAAATGTGGCGTGTTCACCTGTGCCACTGGCTATTTCTAAAATAGTCCCATGTTGAGGCAATATTTGTAAAAGCAATTCTAGAATCGGTTCGCGGTTGCGCTGGGTTGCGGGGGCAAATCTTCGCTGGTCTGCGGGTGTGTTCATATTGGGTGAGCATTCACTATCATAATTAAATTAGCAGCGATCGCTCAATTTTAGCTTTTTTCGCCACACTACAGGAGAACAATTTGCCTAAGTCTATTCATTCTACCCAACCTCCCCTAAAATTTATTCCTCAACGTCATAATCCCTTCGTTGTTAAAGTCGTGTCTTGGTTTTTGCCTTTGATTTTGCGGGTAAGAACTAGACCTTGGCTACCTGCGGGTATTGTCAATATTGAAGCTAAAAACGCCGAAGTTTTAGCTAAATTATACCACGAATTTCAAGCAGGTAAAGTCCGATTTTTAATTGCTTTCCGTCACCCAGAGGTGGAAGATCCTCTATCTATGTTATACCTACTATCACGAATTGTCCCCCAGGCAGCCAGGGAAAAAGGTATTAGTCTCAAATACCCTGTTCACAGTCATTTTATGTATGAACGAGGAATGACTTTATGGGCAGGAAATTGGTTGGGATGGTTATTTTCTAGACTTGGTGGTGTACCTATTCGTAGAGGGAAACGCGTAGATAGAAATGCTATCCAAACGGCCAGAGAATTATTTGCTAATGCCGAAATGCCGATTGCGATCGCTCCTGAAGGTGGTACAAATGGACATAGTAGTATAGTCAGTCCTTTAGAACCGGGTGTGGCGCAATTGGGTTTTTGGTGTGTGGAAGATTTAAAAAAGGCTAACCGCGAAGAACAGGTTTTTATTATTCCTATTGGCATTAAATATAGTTATGTTAATCCCCCTTGGCAAAAAATAGATTGGCTTTTATCTAAATTGGAAGCTGATAGCGGTTTACCTGGGACGGAACTTAGTACAAATGGAAAGGAACGGGAAGGAATTTTATATCAGCGGGTTTTACGTTTAGCTGAATATCTAATTTCGGAAATGGAGGAATTTTATCGCCGTTTCTATCATCAAGACTTTCCAGAAATTATCAGTTCAGAAGTTCCTATAAATGAATTGTTAACTACTAGATTACACAGTTTGATGGACACTGCTTTGAAAATTACGGAAAAGTATTTTAATATCCAGCCTCAAGGTAATTTTATTGATAGATGTCGCCGTTTAGAGGATGCTGGTTGGAATTATATTTATCGAGATGATATTGCCGATATTCCAAGTTTACCACCTTTTAAACGGGGTCTAGCTGATTGGGTAGCTGAAGAAGCAGATTTAAAAATGCAGCACATGAGAATTGCTGAAAGTTTTGTGGCGGTTACTGCTGATTATATTCTCCAAAAACCCACACCAGAAAGATTTGCAGAAACGCTTTTATTAATGTTTGATATGTTGTCTCGCATTCAGAATTCTACTTTACCAGGAAGACCACGTTTAGGTTTAAAACAAGCTATGATTTTTGTTGGTGAACCGATTAATGTGAATACAAGATGGGAAAATTGTCAAGGAAATAAACAAGCTTTGCGAAAGGGTGTAAGTGAGTTGACGCAGGATTTACAAGTGATGTTGGAAGGGTTAATTCAGGACTAAGTTCACACTCCAGACGCAGAGGCGCGAAGAGGTTTTGTAATAGTTTCATTTATCGGCGAAACTATTCAAAATATCTTCAGGTAAAGGAACATCAAAATATTTTGAGATGACCTCATCTACTTTATTATAAGTAAGTGAACACAATAAAACCAAACTGTGTAAAGAAATGTAAAATCGCCCAAACCCTCTTCAATCTTGCCTCTTGCATGAGTGCCTTTTGCCTTGCCATAACGACAATTTTCAATACCAACCTACTTACTTGCTGAGAGCGATCGCCAAAAAACCAGAAACCCCGATATTGGTAAATTGAAGTATGAAAATAGAAAATATGTCCACGCAAACTAACCACAGCTTTAAGTAGTGAGACAAAATTAATTACACAATGTCATTGCGTAAGCGTTGCGTGGCGTTAGCCATATGGAACGAAGTGAAATGAAGCAATTCCAAGGGTTGTGATTGCTTCCCTTCGCTCGCAATGACTGTCAATATTTTTGTTCAGTTACTTACTATGTGAATTTAACCGGATTTGATATGACCTGTTCCCTTTTTTTGGTGATAATAGAAATTGCGAATCTGTGGAGATATAGAAGAAAATGACTAAGTTACGGGTGGGTTTACTGTTTGGTGGACGTTCTGGAGAACATGAGGTTTCAATAATTTCAGCCCGGGCGATCGCCCATGCCCTCAGTTTAGAAGAAAATGCTAAAGAATACGAAGTTTTACCTTTCTACATTCAAAAGAATGGCAGTTGGCAAGCAGGAGTTACTGCACAACAGGTTTTAACATCTGGTGTTCCCCATGAAATCCCCTCCATAACCCCTAATTTATGGCAATTTCCTCCAGAAACTCAAGAAGTTGATCTTTGGTTTCCCGTGCTTCATGGTCCTAATGGCGAAGATGGTACAATTCAAGGTTTACTAACTTTGATGCAAGTTCCCTTTGTGGGTTCTGGAGTCTTGGGTTCAGCCATAGGAATGGATAAAATTGCCATGAAAATGGCTTTTGCCCAAGCGGGATTACCTCAAGTAAAATATATTGCTGTCAGCAGAGAGCAAGTTTGGTCAAATGCTTGTGTATTTCCCAAGCTGTGTGATGAAATTGAAGCCACATTGGGCTATCCCTGCTTTGTCAAACCTGCTAATCTAGGTTCGTCGGTGGGAATTGCCAAAGTGCGATCGCGTCAAGAATTAGAAACAGCTTTAGATAATGCCGCCACCCATGATAGGCGAATTATTGTCGAAGCTGGAGTTGTAGCCAGAGAAGTCGAATGTGCCGTTTTAGGTAACGAAAACCCCAAAGCCTCCGTTGTTGGTGAAATTACCTTTAATAGTGATTTTTACGATTACGAAACCAAATATACCCCTGGGAAAGCCGATTTATTCATTCCCGCAAATTTACCAGATACAGTGGCACAGCAAATTCAAGACATGGCTTTACAAGCCTTTGCGGCTGTTGATGCCGCTGGTTTATCCAGAGTAGACTTTTTCTATGTAGAAGCTACCGGAGAACTTTTTATTAACGAAATTAACACTTTCCCAGGGTTTACCTCCACAAGTATGTATCCCCAACTCTGGGCTAATACGGGTATACCCTTTGCCCAATTAGTACATCAGTTAATTCAACTAGCGATCGCCAGGCATTCTCCCATTAATTAAGGGGATTAGGGATAGGAGATAGCGGATTAGTTAAAAGGGGAAAATATTTCTTTTTCCTATTGTCATAAATATGATTTATGTGATTAATGTGATGGATAATGAACAAGAGTTAAAAGAAAAGCGAAAGACTGGAAGAATTCCAGTAAATCTACTGAAAAAATACCCTGGAATCTGGTTCTTGAGTTTGTTAATAATTCCGATAGGAGTTGTAATTATTGCCTATAATCAACTAATTTATATTGGCTATGTGCCACAGGTAAAACAGGCAGAAACTCCATATATCCCCGTACAATCAACCATTTCTACATTTTCCGATACTAGTAATCCCCTACCTCTATGGTTGATCATTGCCGTCATCTTCTGCTGTTCCAGCGGTTCGTTGGTAATTTTCTACCTATTACAAAATTCCAAAGAAAGCACAAGAACTAGTCAACGCCATCGCAATAGTCAAAAAATGCCCTCCCGAAAGCGTTATAAACCCACTAATAGTAAAAATTTGCTCATAATTTCGCCTCCAGAAAAAATCTATCCCCTTCATGCCAATACAGAATTTGTCAAAGACAGACAAGATTCACGATTTCTCTGAAAACCTAGCAATACAAGACTTTCAAGAAAATGCCAACTTGGCAACCAAGTTTTAATTACCTAAGTTACATTGATGCAAGATAAACAACCTCAATTCTGTGGTTATTAACGTTTACTAAATATTGATTATTTCAAACAATCCCTTACCCTTAATTTATGCTCACATTTTTCAGCGTAAATAACAATGATTTATAAACACTTGATTGACCATTAATTGAATCAAAAATAATCACAATAATCAGATTTGACATTTGCTGCAAAGGGAATATTAACCGCATATCAATACTGTCGTTGTTAAATCAACCCCCCTAAATAACTGGCAGTATTTATATATGTTCCCAAACGCTACAGCAGTAAATGTAGAGTGGGAGATTTTAGGCTTTTGGTATGCCTTCTCCCACTCTCTTTTTATTTATAACAACCTTGTATCTTAGAGGGTTTTAGCGCAGGTACGAGGCAGGTACGGAAAATTGCCTGAATTTCTATCATTAGTCAATTTTCAAAATTCAACAGAAATCGGTCTCTTTTAAAAACTCTAAAATTGCTGCATTCACCACATCAGCAGAACCAGTTGACGCATCATGATAACAGTTTTGCAAAATTTGTAAGCGAGAATTAGGCAAATGTTGATGTAATTTTTCTCCATGACTAACAGGAAACCAACTATCTTGATCACCCCATAAAACCAAAGTTGGACATTCAATATTTTTGAGATTATTTTGAATATTTTTCAGCATACTTGGCTGATTTTTTCGCAAATTCTCAATTTCTTGAGCAGCAATTTGTAACTCTTCAGCCACTTTTACCAAAGTCCCCGGAATTTCAATGAATGGGTAAGTAATCCAATAAATATCTTCTTCTGTTAATAATGAAGGATTATATAATACCTTGCGTCTTTCTGCTCCCATCACTTCTCTGACTAAAGGTGCAAACCAATATGCAAGACGTAAATCATCAATTGCATGGATAATTTCTATTGGTGTTTGTGCCAGTAAACCCATAGACCAATGAGGTAAAGTTTCTGTAAAAATAGGAGCGTTAATTACTACTAACCGTCCGATTAAATCAGGACTTTTACCAGCTAATCCCAGAGAAATTAATGCCCCTATAGATTCGGCGACAATTATCGGTGGTTCATCACATAAAGCTTGAATAATGCGTTTTAATTCAATAATTTGATGTCCTGTTTCTTCTCGACGAGATACGGGCTTTTCTGAAAAACCAAAACATTTAAAATCACAACAAATTACTCGAAAATATCGAGATAATGGTTCAATACTATGCCGCCAATTATAACTCCAACTGCCTAAACCATGTAATAAAATCAGCGGTCTCCCGTTACCTTTTTCACCATAGGCTATTTGAATTGGATAACCTTGAGAATCATTAATAATCAGATTTTGCCGCCCTTGAGGAAAATTATCTTGCCACCAATCTTTCATGATTTTATAGATAAGTCATTTAACTACCAGTAAAAACTTGCCATAATATTCTTATTAATATCACGGGTATGGATATTAAAACAATAGCCAGTAGAAATAAGCCAATACTAAAAATGAGGATAAATGAATTATCTGCTTTTTGATTTTGATGCGGAGATTTTAAAGCTGCTTCCAATAAAATGATATTGTAATTATTCGCTCTCCAAGCAAAATCAAACAAATCTCCTAACATGGGAATAGCCCCAACTAAAGAATCTACAATCACATTCATTACCATCCGTCCTAATGTGGCTACGGGTACGCCTAATTGTGCGGCTTCCATGATAATATAAAATGAAAATATTAACCCTAAAGCATCACCACCTATGGGTAGTAATCCAATAATTGGATCTAACCCAACTCCTATTTGTGTTCCGGGAATAGTAATTATATTATCTAATAGTCCACTAAATTGACGTAGACGCTTTAATCGAGGTGCATAACCATCAGGTGTAATTACAAATGGTTCAGAAGAATTAGGCATTATTAATTATTTCCACTGACTGAGTAATCAACTTTCTTATTATCTCATTTTCTTAACTCAAATTTTTTCATATTTAGGGCTGCCTGAATAAAGCTAGAACCGTTTACCAATAAGGATTTTGCATATTTTTATCACAAAAAAGTGCAAGTTTTTAGCTAATGGTGTCTCAAAACAGTTGCATTTTTCCTGATCGGATATGTAGGTGGACACAATAAAACCAAACTGTGTAAAGAAACGTAAAATCGCTGAAAACTTCTTCACTCTTGCCTCTTGCCTCTTGCCTTTTGCCTTGCCATAACGACAATTTTCAACGCCAACCTACTTATGGGAAATTGAGGCTATCCAGGCTGAAACTGTTCCCTGTACCCAGTTAAGAGTTCCCTCCCCTCACAGATAACTTTTATGGCTTACGCCGCGCTACGCTATCAGCAAACCCTACATATATCCAGGTATACTTGTTTTTTACGAGCTTGACTAATTCCCAAGTTGTTTGCAAATTTATCTCTCAACATATTTAAGCTCTGACTAGATTGAGTTATTCGGTGACAATCAACATTGATAATTTTTTTCTAGTCTACTACTCTATTGGTTCTATCAAGAAGGTTAAACCTATCTCTACTACAAAAAACTTCTATGACTCAAGATCTCACACAAAAATGGTTAACCGAAATTCAGTCTCTCACACAACAGATGACGAAATTTCAGCGGGAACGAGATGAAGCTTGGGAAAGTTCGCAAAAATGGCGACAACTTTATAATACCGAAGCAGAACAACGGCGTGTAGACGCAAAAATGCACCAAGAAGCTATGGTGTCTATAAAGGCTGAAGTCCAAAAATTTTCGGTTGTTAATGGGGAAACAGGAACTGATATGACTACAGCTATTCAGCAAGAAATTTCCCAGTTTAATTCTATAGAAGAGTTACAAACTCAATTGTTAGAAGTCATACAGGAACGTGATTGTCTATTACAAGCTTTGAAACTTGAGCAAGAAAATCACGCTCAAACTCGAAAAAGTCTTACTACAGCTTTAGGTGATGCTATTGATAGTTTAGCCCGTTTAAGAGCGGGCAGCAAAAATACAGGAGGTGATTGACACTCCAGTTCCCTCCCCTTTATAAGGGGAGGGTTAGGGAGGGGTAAAACATTTGATACAGCAATCATTTCAATTATGTGATGCTTAGATCCCCGACTTCTTAAAGAAGTCGGGGATCTTAATTTGAGAATAGTAGAAATTAACCGAAATGTTTGATGATTGCGTCTGCAAATTCAGAACACTTTAATGGTTGTACAGGTGGTTCCATTAACCGCGCTAAGTCATAAGTAACTTGACCATTGACGATCGCATCACCCAATCCTTTTTTAATTAAATCTGCGGCTTCTTGCCAACCCATATATTCCAGCATCATCACACCGGAAAGAATCACCGAACCGGGGTTAATTCTGTCTAAGCCCGCGTGCTTTGGTGCTGTCCCATGAGTAGCTTCAAAAATCGCGCAGGAGTCGCCAATATTTGCCCCTGGACCCATACCTAAACCGCCAACAATAGCAGCAGCAGCATCGGATAAATAATCACCGTTCAGGTTCATTGTCGCCAGAATAGAATACTCATCTGGTCGAGTTTGGATTTGTTGAAAGATACTATCAGCAATGCGATCATTGACCATGATTTTCTCTTTCCATTTACCGTTTCCGTGACTGTCCCAAATTGTATTGAGAACGGTTTCAACTTCCTTGACAATTTGGGCTTTTTTCTCTGGAGTCAGGGAATCAAAACCAGGATCAATTTCATGGGCATTTTCTTCTAAGGAAATATTGGGGTTTTTTTCCTTATTACCCAAAATCCAAGATTCCCGTTCTGTCACGCACTCTTGACGGAATTCGCTGGTTGCTAATTCATAACCCCAATCCCGGAAAGCGCCTTCTGTGTATTTCATGATATTGCCTTTATGCACCAAGGTGACTTGTTGCTTATTTTTGGGCAATAACAAAGCGTGTTTAATGGCACGTCTCACCAAACGCTGAGAACCGGTTTTGCTGATGGGTTTGATACCGATACCAGCGTCCAGGGGAATTTGCTTTTTACCATGTTCTGGGGTAGCAGGTATCAATTCCTCATTCAAGAATTTTATCAGGCGATCGCCGATTTCACTACCTTGCTTCCACTCAATCCCCAAATAAATATCTTCCGTATTTTCCCGATAAACAATCACATCCAGTTTTTCAGGAGTTTTGTGGGGAGAAGGTGTCCCAGCGTAATAACGACAAGGACGCACGCAAGTATAAAGATCAAAGATTTGGCGTAATGCCACATTTAAAGACCGAATCCCCCCACCGACAGGAGTAGTCAAAGGACCCTTAATAGCTATGCCATATTCTTTAATCGCCGTCAATGTATCCTGGGGCAAATACTGGTATGTACCATAGAGATCACAGGCTTCATCACCAGCATAAACCCTAAACCAGCTAATTTTTCTTTTGCCCTTGTATGCCTTAGCGATCGCCACATCAAGCACCTTTTCCGTCGCCGGCCAAATATCTATACCCGTACCATCACCGCGAATAAAAGGAATAATTGGATTTTCAGGAACAACCGGTTCACCATTTTTGAACGTAATTTTCGCGCCGATAGTGGGAGGAGTAATCTTTTCGTACATAATTCACACATTCCAAATAGAAGAAATTCACAAGTTCGTAGGGGCGCAGTGCCTGCACCCTAAGATCCAGGTCTTGCGCCCTAAGATCCAGGTCTTGCGCCCTAAGATCATTACAGTAACCCCTGGATTCTATGACCCCTTACCTGATAAAGTATTGTTAGTTAGGATTTGCACAGTCCACTGGGAGTAATTTTTTCAGACACACACTCAAAGACTTTGCAAATTCACTTCGCTATTCGTCCTTCATTTTGTAGAATAACCGATAGCAATAGATAGTTTATTCACGCTCACGCTAACACGAGTAACGGCATGACAGACCCAATGATTGTATCAGGCACTACAAATGATCTCGACTCCCTCCGCCAAAAGTTAATCGCTGGGTCCGAAAAAGTCCAACAACAAATCATCCCGCAGTTAGCTGACTTGGGTAATGATGGGTTAGATGTGTTGAAGGAATTTTTGCTGAAACGTCGTGATACCCCAGCAACTTGGATTGATGGTAAAGTCTACCAAGTCATCTATAATACTAATGCACCGACAGATCAAGAATTTCTACAAACTAACTTTCCTGAAGGAATTGTACCTCTAAAATCGGACTGTGGGATCAGTTACAATTCTTTGCAAAAGTTACTTGCCAATCAGGATTTTCAAGCGGCTGATCTCTTGACAATTCAAAAAATGTGTGAAGCGGCAAGTCCCCAAGCAGTACAAAGAAAATGGCTATACTTTACCGAGGTAGAAGGTTTACCAATTCAAGACTTACGCACTATCAATCAACTCTGGGTAGTTCACTCAGAAGGTAAATTTGGCTTCTCTGTCCAGCGCGAAATTTGGTTAGGTTTAAGTAAAAATTGGGTCAACTTATGGCCAAAAATTAACTGGAAGAATGGTAATAACTGGACAAGATATCCTAACGGGTTCACCTGGGATTTAAGCGCCCCTAGAGGTCATCTACCCCTCTCTAACCAACTGCGCGGGGTGCGGGTGATGTCTTCTCTGTTGTGTCATCCTGCTTGGAATAAGTAGTTATATCCCGTTAGATCCCCCACTTCTCAAAGAAGTCGGGGATCTGAAATTAACCAACTGCAAAGCCTGTATATTGTCTCATCAAAGGCTCATGAAAAGCTAAGACAATATCTTCTTTTGGTACACCTAATTTAACTAATTCATCGGCAATACCAATTTCAGTTCCATTCTGTTGTATCCAAATTTTGCCGTTTTTGATATCAAGATGTAAAACACAACCATACATCGGGTGGCGATTTTTCCAACCCGTATAAACAACCTGATAATGATCTCTTTCTTGATCAAAAATGAGTTGTGTTTCTACTTCTTCATCCGATGGACTTCCCTGGGCATATTCAATTAATAAATTTTGGATATACCCACGATATTGTTCTATTTTTTCCATAGTGAAATCACCTCATTATTTGGATCATAAATTAGTAAACTTAATTGAAAATGGTCAATAACTTCTTCTATAAATGGCAAGTTAAAAAAGGTTTCATAAACCCCCTGCGGAACTGCTAAATATAAAAAACGATCAGGCTGTTGTTTTTTCAAAGCAAGACGATAGTTAAGAAATTGACCCAAGGCTGTATGAAATTCAGAAATATTTGAGGAACTAACAAAGCTTTTAATCTCAACCGCGATCTTTTCTTCTCCTTTCTCAGCAGCTATGATTCTTTCTGCACCCAAATCAATTTGCATATCAACCCTACCTGAGCGAATTCTCAAAGGATCATCCGTGATTACCCAACTCTCTTTTTCTAATCCTTTCCTAACAGCATCATGAAAAATATCTTTAGCAGACATTAGCTTACAATTAAGTCATTTCTATCTATGATTATTATAATATTTTCCGTCTCACCTAACTGAAATTCTCGTAATAGCCCAAATAAGTATTTGTGCGTTATATATAGTACATCTAAATTAAGTATTGACACCTCAGATGAGATGTGTAAATAATTAAACAGGACAACCAAACAAATGGTACAACAGCTTAGAACTCTATGGCTAAAGCATCGGTGGTTGTCTCAGAAGCAGGATTCCTTTATGGCAAATCTTGCGTTGTGGCTTAGTTTCAATATTTATCCCGATGTTTTGTTGCGTCGCTAATTACTCAATTAGTACGAATGAAATAAGCTGTATGGATAAATATTGAGTCTAAGGCATAACGCAGGTTTTCCCAGGGAGGAATTTTGCTGCTGAGACTGAAACTGATTTAACACTGAAATTGGTTAACATAGAGCAACTAAATGAGGGAAAGCTAATTTTTTAGTTTTTTCCTTCGTCTAGTTATATTGCTATAAATGTGTGATTTGTTGAAGCTGTCCAGTTAACTTAAAAAACTGGATATTTTACTATGCGTCATCTACCTTTGAACACCGAAACAGTTCAAAAACAAGACTCTGTTGCCATTTTTTGTGACTTTCAGAATGTCGGTTTAATCACAAAAAATGCTGATTTATTGCTTGATTTTGCGAAAATGCAGGGAATTATAAAATGGAAGAATTTTTACTATAATTCCCTGCACAAAAGTCAAGTTGATGCTAAAAATAAATTTGAATTACTTGGTTTTAATTGTGTAGATATTCCTGATAATTCAAAAAATAGTGCAGATAAGCAACTTAATAAAGAATGTTGCAGAACAGTTGCTGTTAATCCTTTGCTAAAAACGATTATTCTTGTTTCAGGAGATTGGGATTTTGCTGGATTAATTACAATTCTCAAAGCTATGGGAAAAAAAGTAATTGTTTTGGCTCAAAAAGGTAGTGCAAGTCAAAGATTAATCAACCTGGTTGGAGATGAGAATTTCTATTTAATAGACAATTTACCTAAATTAGTTCAGAAAAGAAATCAACCTCAAATAACTAATATCCATGCTCAGATTAGTTATAATGAAGCTGTAGAATGTTTGAAAAAAGCTATCAAGAAAGCAGTCACTCAAGGTAAACCTACAAACTACAGCTATCTTAGTAAATTGATGCGTCAACTTTTGCCTAAATATCAAGGTGTTCCTTCTATTTCCACACCTAATGGCAAAAAAATCAAAACCTTTACACAATTTGTTGATATGGTTGTCAAGGAAGGTAGAATCATCAGACAAAATCAGGATTTATTTTTAGAATAATTAGATAAAATACCTGCCTGAATTTGTCTTGTTAATTCCAGTTTATTAATATAACTGGTTTATGATAACCGCACCTTGCGGTTTTTTGTTTTTTTCAATAAGTCCCTAAAAGATAAAAGATTAAAATGCACGAACTTCTCACATTCAATAACGAAAAACTTCTTCGTCAAGCACTAACTCACCGTTCTTATGTCAATGAACACCCAGGAGAAGAACATAACGAGCGCCTAGAGTTTCTTGGTGATGCTATTCTCAATTTTTTAAGCGGTGAATATCTCTATGAACTTCATCCAGAAAAAGGAGAAGATGAATTAACTCGTCGTCGTTCTGCATTAGTAGATGAAAAACAATTAGCAAAATTTGCGATTGAAGTAGGTTTAGACTTGAGAATCCGTTTAGGACAAGGTGCAATTCTCGATGGAGGATATAATAATCCTAATTTATTAAGTAGCACATTTGAAGCAGTTATTGGTGCTTATTATCGAGATAAAAATTGCAATATTGCATTACTTCGCCCTATTGTAGAAAAACTTTTTGCCTCTGTACCTGAGAATATTGTTGTATCTCGCTCTAATGTAGACTCAAAAAACCGCTTTCAGGAGTGGGTACAAAGTAGTGGTAACACAACTCCACCCAAATATGTTACAAGACAAATAGGTGGACAATCTCATACACCAATATTTGAATCTGATGTCTTTGAAGTAGTGAATGGGAAAGAAATATGGCGGGGAAAAGGACAAGGACGCAATAAAAAAGATGCAGAAAAAGCTGCTGCTGAAAATGCGTTAGATAACTTGTAGAAAATGGTTATTAAATTGATAATTGTTGATTTTCTGCTTGTATTGGCGAATATAATTCGCAGCTACACAGACAGAACCCATCTATTCCTGCTGTCCCGTGAGAGGGTGTTTGAAAATTCATGATTGCTGTATCAAATGTTTTACCCCTCCCTAACCCTCCCCTTATAAAGGGGAGGGAACTGGATTTTCTTGTTTCAATAAAACCAAACTGTGTAAAGAAACGTAAAATCCCTGAAAACTTCTTTACTCTTGCCTCTTGCCTTGCTATGACGACAATTTTCAACGCCAACCTACTTAAGGGGGGTAACAATATGATGAAAATTACGGGATACCACTTTTAAAACATCCTCTAAGGGATACATGGGTTTCAAACCCTTGATTTTTCATTAGTTCACGCAGGTGGACTTAGCCTGTGTAGTAGCGATTTATAATCGCCGGAAACTATTATTCATGACGAATACTGATGTTATTACTGAATATAAATGTTAATGTTCTATCATTATTCAGAATTAAGTAAGTCAGCTTAATCCAGTACATTTAATTTAATAGTGCTGGAACGGAGGAACCAAATTGTGGGGCGTATTTTTGTCTTGACTAATTTAGGAATTTAAGATTTAAAACTCAAATCAAATCTAAAATCAAGCAAAAAAGGGTATCTCTCAACCCTAGCCCGTCAGCTAACTTCGTAGGCATTGAGAGGAGACTGAAGAGACAGAATTTTAATTATGTTCTGATCTCATCAGTGTCCAAGGTTGGTACTAGTTAATATTTGCGTATCCAAGCTTAACTCTGCTGAGGTGAAATAAATGATATTGCAACTAAATTTAGCTGCCATTGTCGCAGTTGCTGGAAAAGCTATTTGGAGAAAAACCAAACCAGTAATTTTTCAAGATACTTTCATATTTCCCGCACTGGGCTGTTTAGGAATTATTTTATTGTGGTGGGTAGTAGCACTAGCTAACCATGAATTAATGCCCACACCACCGGAAGCTTTAATTGCTAATTGGGACTATATCTTACATCCATTCTATGAGAGAGGTCCAGGTGATTTAGGAATTGGTTGGTTATTATTAGCCAGTTTACGGCGGGTAATATTAGGATTTGGTTTAGGGGCATTAGTAGCAATTCCCTTGGGTTTTTTGATTGGAATTTCGAGACCCGCAATGCTGGCTTTTAATCCCATTATTCAGATTTTCAAACCTGTATCACCCTTAGCCTGGTTGCCAATTTCTTTATCTCTGTTTAATTTAGCAGATCCTTCCGCTATTTTTGTGATTTTCATTACTTCCCTCTGGCCAACTATTATTAATACAGCATTAGGAGTTTCTAGTGTACCAAAAGACTATTTAGATGTAGCACAAGTTTTAGAAATGCCCCGTTGGCGACAGATTACCAAAATTATTCTACCTGCTAGTTTGCCTTATATTTTTACAGGTTTGCGAATTAGTTTAGGTATTGCTTGGTTGGTAATTGTGGCTGTAGAAATGTTGACAGGTGGAATAGGAATTGGCTTTTTTGTTTGGGATGAATGGAGTCGTTTAAATCTGAGTTCTGTATTTTTAGCAGTGTTTATAATTGGCTTAACTGGGTTGGTTTTAGATTACGGTGTGGGCAAACTTCAAGAGTTAGTTACTCACCGTCCAGGAAATTAATGATTTAAACGCTGATAGAAGATGATGAACGCGGATAAACGCAGATGAATTTGTACTTTCATAAAATCCCAAATGATAAATTATGACTGAAAATCATTTAACTCGCAGAGATTTTATTGCAGGAATAGGGGCGACAACTGCGGGAATAATATTATCATCCTGTGCTGTTTCGGGAGATAAATCTGCGAAGGGACTAACAGAAGAAGCTTTAGCGGTGATACCAGTAGTCAAATCCCAAGATTTAGAAAAACCGGACATTACTGTGGGTTATGTTCCTGTTAATGATTGTGCGCCATTTGCGATCGCTTGGAAAAAAGGATTTTTCCGCAAATATGGCTTAAATGTTACACTCAACCGCGAAGCCAGTTGGGCTACCTCCCGCGACGGCTTAATTTTCGGTCGTCTCGACGCTTCCCCCGTCGTCTCCGGTGCTGTTACCAACGCTAGAATAGGTGCAGAAGGTGCGCGTCATGCTCCCTTGTGTGCAGCAATGACCATTCACCAACATGGTAACGCTATGACCATGAGTAAGGATATGTGGGACTATGGCATTCGTCCCTGGTATGAATATCAACAAAAATACGGTGATGGGGCTTTAGAAGCCTTTGGGAAGGACTTTCGCGGCTATTTTGACAAACAACCCCCAGAAAAGAAAATCTGGGCTGTAGTCCTCAGTTCTGCCATTTATGAATACTTTGCTCGCTATCTTTCTGCTGCTGCGGGTGTTGATCCTCTTAAAGAATTTCGGGTCATAATTGTTCCACCACCGCAAATGGTAACAAACATGAGAATTGGGGCAATGCAAGCTTACATGGTCGCCGAACCTTGGAATACTAGAGCAATTACAGGTAATGAAGGTATTGGTTTTACATTCGCTCAAGGTAAGGAAATTTGGCACGGACATCCAGATAGACTCCTGGGTGTAATGGAATCTTTTATTGTTAATTATCCTAAAACTTACCGTTCTTTGGTAAAGGCAATGATTGAAGCTTGTCAATATTGTAGCAAACCCGAAAATCGTCAAGAAATAGCCGAATTACTGACAGAAAGATCATTTACTGGTGCGAAACCTAAAAAGCCGGGTGTGCCTATTACTAAATTTACTGGACCGGGAATTATTGGCAATTATAATTATGGTGGTTTTGATGGCAAAGACCGCACTATCAAAGCAGATGACACCACAATTTTTTATGATCTTCCTAACAGTATTCCCCTCGAAAAAGGGGAACATTCTACATTTTTATGGCGTTCTCGCAGTCTTTGGTTAATGACTCAAGCAGCACGGTGGGGACAAATCAAAGAAATTCCTAAAAATGCTGAAGAAGTAGCCGCAAAAGGTTGGAGAACCGATTTATATCGAGAGATAGCCGCAGAAATGGGAATTGAATGTCCCAAAGATGATTATAAAGTTGAACCTCCTGAAGCATTTATAGATAAAAAAGGATTTGATCCTAGTAATCCTGTAGGATATCTTCATAGTTTTGATATCCGTGCTAACGCTCCTTCTCAGTTTTTTTTATCCTAAAAAATAGGTAATTAATTATGGAATATATAACTTCATCCCAACATAATATTACAGAAACTTTGCCCCGTAACGGATTTTTAGAAATCGAAAATTTAGTTAAATCCTATCCAACCCAGGACAAAGGAAAATTCACAGTTTTAGATCATGTTAATTTGACTATTAAGGAAGATGAATATATTTCTGTAATTGGTCATTCTGGTTGTGGTAAATCCACATTATTAAAAATAATTGGTGGTTTTGAAAAAGCTACATCTGGTTCAGTTCGCTTAGATGGAAAAGAGATTCGTAAACCAGGAGCCGATAGAATGATGGTATTTCAAAATTATTCATTATTACCTTGGTTAACTGTCCGCGAAAATATCCGTTTAGCAGTAGATGAAGTTTTGAAAAATGCCAACCGTGCCGAAAAAATTAGCATTGTCAATGAACATTTAGCAATGGTAAACTTAACCCCAGCCGCAGATAAATACCCTGATGAAATTTCTGGAGGAATGAAACAAAGGGTTGGTATTGCTAGGGCTTTAGCAATTCGTCCCAAAATGTTATTAATGGATGAACCTTTTGGGGCTTTAGATGCCTTAACTCGTGGTAAATTACAACGTCAAGTATTAGATATTTGGGAACATCATCGTCAAGCAGTCATGATGATTACCCATGATGTTGACGAAGCAATTTATATGTCAGACCGAATTATTTTGATGACGAATGGACCATCGGCAAAAATAGGAGAAATTTTAAAAGTTCCTTTTGAACATCCCAGAGATAGAATAGCCATGCGTAACTCCACAGAATATTTTGAACTTCGCAATCATGCTCTGAATTTTCTTGATCAAAATTTTACACCAGAGTAGGGACAAACCCCCCCGGTTGTTGCCCAGATTTGCTTAAATTTTTGGCGTTGCTGATAGCCTGCGTGGCGTAGCCATAAGTAATCGGACAAAAATATTTACAGTCATTGCGAGCGAAGGGAAGCAATCACAACCCCTGCGATTGCTTCATTTCGATTCGTTCCATTCCCAATAAAATTGTGTAATTAATTCTGTCTCACTACTTATCGAGGTATGAAATTCCCAAATTGAACCTTTAAAACTCAAACCTCAGTGCGTGATTGCGCCTTGGCGTGAGACTAAAATTCATACCCTTAATCAGCAACGCCAAATTTTTGTTCCCTAATTACCAGAGACAACTTTTAAGCCCGGAGAGTTTAAAATTTCAGTATTATCTTTTCTCACTATTAAAGTGGAGGTAGAATTTCCATCTTCAGTTATAGGTTGTTCTAAAATGTAGACATAATCCCCATTTTTCCAACCTGTAATACATTTACCATCTCGACAGGAGACTTTACCACCTGTTAACTGGAGACATTTACCATTAGTATCACATCCTTGATAACTGACATCTCCCGTACCATTAACTCCATTCCAAGAATCAGTATTACTCAAAGTAATTGTCCATTTATCATTACTTAAAGTTTGTGATTTACCACTTTGGGAATTACTGCTTGGTGATTTTTCCTCTACACCTGCATTCACAACTTCCATTTTTGTAATAATGGATTCTTTGCGAGTTTTACCACAAGGTTCTGCACTTTGACAATCACTCACTGATTGGATTTCATAAACGGCATTAACTTTTTTATTTAACACCTTTTTTTCATCAGCACACATTTCAAAAGTCGCCCCAACATTGTGTTCAATTCCTTTTTTATCTACTAAAGTGACGTAACACATTAAATCACCATTGACTAATTTTGTAACCGTTCCCTCCTTGGGTTTTATACTTGTACCCGTTTTAGTATTTTTATCTAGATTACTACGAACAAATTTTCTCTTATGTTCTTTATTATCTTTATTTCTTTGTGTTTCTGATGCTTGTTTATCTTCTTTTTCACTGACTGCTACTGGAGAAGTTTCCGTTGGACTTTCAGTAACAATATTACTCGAATTTTCTTGAACTGCAACCTTGGGTGTGTTACCACAACCTATCAAAGATACATAGCTAAGAATGACAGCAATTACGGGAATTAATTTTTTCATGGTGAAGTTACAATAATCGAGAATATTCCCGTATTTTAACATAAACCTAAATTATACTTTTAATATTTATCAGGAATTTTCACATATAAAAATAGAAATCATGAATGATATTTGAGAAATTTTAATATCATGGTGAGTTACGCTGTAGCTAACATACCTTAGTCGTCTGTCAAGAACTAATTGACGGGTAAATAAATTTTTCTTCTTCCTTCTTTCTTCGCGCTCTTTGCGTCCTTCGTGGTTCATTTCTTCTTTATCCGTCAAAATTTATTTGACAGACTACTAGTTATCAAAAATAAAATATTACTCCTATATCAGAATTTTTTTAGATACAACCTGAATTAATTGATAATCTTTAAAACTACCAATAACCCGATAATGTATTGGTAACTCAACAAAACTCGGTTGGTAAATCCAAGCATAACTCAAAATAGGTAACTGGGAAACTAAATCTACATTCTTCCCATATTGAGGTGTATAGAAGTAAATTAGCAGAGATTCTTTATCATTAAATCCTTTACCTTTAACAAAGTTAATCGGATGATTATGCAAAACTTTATTAATTGTTTCTTGTTTGTAAAATACTCTAAAATCTGGGTTGAAATCACCTAACAAACCTAAATTACCTGCTGTAGCTACAGATAACCAACAACTAATTAATAAGCTACCTAGCCAATAATGAGAAGTTAAAAACTTACGGTGATAATAAAACTTACCTATCCAGATTAACGGCACAATTAAGCTACCAAAACCAGAACATATCATCAGAATTGCATATTTGTGAATATTTACCTCACCCCAAACTAAAATACTTATTCCGGCTAAAACTAAAATTATGCCTAATATTCCCCAAGCATAACTAATATTTCTCGGTAAATAAATCATCTGATGAGATGAATATTGATCATCAAATCCTTTTTGGTAAATTTTTCCTAACCAATCTAAACCCACCGCAGATAAAAAAGCAATAAATGGATAAATGCAAAGACTATAATGAGATAAACGAGTGGAAAATATACTCAATTCAGTAAATAAGATAACGGGAAACCCGATTAATATTAATGGATATTTAGAAATTGAATACCGAATTACTAATGTTATTCCTAATAAACTAAAAAAGAACCAAGGAAAAGATTTTAAAGCTAGATTCCATACATAAAATAAAATGCCATTTCTATGTTGTTCATGACTACCTAGTTCTATAACAAATCCCAATAAAGCTGCAATACTATCGCTACCATAACGTAACCAGCTAAAATAAAGCCAAATTAAGGTAGGAATTAAACCGACCAAAAACCCTAAATACAACATGGGGTTAGTTAAATGACGATGACGACGATGATCTATGATTAAATAAGGTAATAATGCCATCATTGGCAGAAAAATCATTAAACTTCTCATCAAAAAACCTAAGCCAAAACTCACCCCGGTGATAAAACCATATAAATATCGTTCTTGAGGATTTATATCAGATTTTAATAAAAAGAAAATTCCTATAAATACTAATAATATAGTTGGTAAATCTGGTGTTGATAACCGACAATATTGTATCCACAAAAATTCTACGCTGAGAATAATAATTCCCCAAAATGCTAATTTTTGAGATAAAAGAATTTCTCCCACTTTATAAATAACAAATATGCTCAAAATTCCCGCAATCATTGTCGGTATTCTCGCGGTTGTATCACTAACGCCAAATATTTGATAAAAAATAGCAATTAACCAATAAAAACCAGGGGTCTTATGATGAGGATGACCCCAAGGTGATACCCAATCACCTGTTTCCAACATTTGTCTAGCTCTCAAAGCATAAAGTGTTTCATCATGAGCCATGAGACTGGTTTCCCCAGAAGTAAATAACAATAAAGGAAGTAGCCAAATTAATAACTTGCAATATGGGAATTGCCAAAATAGCCGAATTAATTGGATAATATTGATGATTCGTGGTGATTTAAAAAACATTTATGAATTGTAAAATATAGTATTTTTCATGTAAAATAAGTGAAGTTATCAAAACTAACTTACCAATTAGAATACTAGCCAAAATTTTTAGATCAGGTAAAAAAGACATTTATGCTACTGCAACCAAATCAACGGATTAAGTTAGATGAATCGGATGATCAGTTATTCTATAATTACCCTCGCTTTGTCACTCATGTAGATAATGGTTTTATTCAACAATTAACTGATTTATATTATCAGCGACTTCGAGCAAATATGCGTGTTCTTGATTTAATGAGTAGCTGGGTATCGCATCTACCTACAGAGATAGATTTTGCTCATGTACAAGGACATGGACTAAATGCTGAAGAACTAGCCCGAAATACTCAATTAAATCATTATTTTGTCCAAAATCTCAATACAAATCTCCAGTTACCTTTTCCAGATCAAGACTTTGATGCTGTTATTAACTGTGTTTCTGTGCAATATATCCAATACCCAGAGGCTATATTTTCGGAAATACACCGCATTCTTAAACCCGGTGGGATAGCAATTATTAGTTTTTCTAACCGGATGTTTTTTCAAAAGGCAATTCAAGCCTGGCGAGATGGTTCGGAAGCTTTTAGAGTAGAATTGGTCAAGGGCTATTTTACCTCAGTTCCTGGATTCACGACCCCGGAAGTGATTTGTTCGACCTCAACAGCACCAATTTTCTTGCAGTGGTTGGGAGTAGCAGGTGGAGATCCTTTTTATGCAGTGATAGCTCAACGTCTCGCGTAGTCTTGTACTACAAAAATATCCAAATATTTTGTGATGATCACTACCTCCAATCATTATTTAAAAGTAAATTTTCTAGTTTGTAAGTGACAAAATAGTTGATAATTGCCTCACAAGCTCAAGTATCAAGGAGAAGCCAAAAATGGTGATAAATCGTGGGCGGAGAGTTTTAGCTGCTGTACTGCTATCAATTGTACTACTGACTACAGCTTGCGCGACAAAAGCACCCAGTCGTTTTGATCAAGTACAACAGGAAAGTACGAAGCAAAGAAGTGGACAGGCAGTAGTTAAAAATGCAACTCAGGGTAGTAAATTAAATGAATTCTTCCCCAGTGGCGGAGATGGCTATGATCGAGTCTACACCCAAGAGAAAAAGGGCTTTTCTGAGGCAAACTTGAAAAAGGGTGGTAATGTAGTTGCCCAACTCGCTATTTCTGATACCAGTAGCATACCAGGGGCAGCGGCTAAATTTGCTAATAGCACCGAAAAAATAGGTGGTTATCCCGCAGTAAAAGTTGGTAATACTCAAACTTCTGTGCTAGTGAATAAGTACCAAGTGAAGGTGATTTCTAAAAGTCCATCATTTACTGCGAGCGATCGCGCAGCCTGGATAGAAAAATTTAATCTTGATGGTTTAGCAACGTTGAAATAGTTTAATCGCTTCCCTAACTAACAACCGACGTTAATACAAAACATACATAAGGAGAATCTTGTGAGTAAACCAATTCAGCAGCTAGTTGACGAACTACCAACCAGTAACTTGACTGTTTCCATGTTGAACGCTTTAGATTTTGTTGCTCCTGGTGAATGGGAAAATACAGTTGGTTTTGTGAATACCATTAAAACTGTTACCGGGGAAACTGACGAAGACTTAATTCAACAAATTGGCGAAAGAGCAATTTATTTATTTAACGATAAATCCCAAGGATATCAAACCGCCCTCTGGCTTTATCAAACCGTTGACGGTGCAGATAAGGCTTTGGGTGCAGCAGCTTTGGCTAATAAAATTGGGGAAAACATTCCCATGCTCGGTTTTTTAAACTCTCTGACTCCCAAACCAGACAAAGCTCAAACCATTGACTTAACCCTGAAATTAGTAGCTGAAGTAGTCGCCTTTTGTCAAATTAACGGTATTCCTGGAGATAGTATCGGCGATTTTGTCGGCTCTTTAGGTGAGTATGGTGGTGAGTCACTTATCCGCATGGTGGCATTAGTTTGTGTTGATGGTTTAATACCCCTGGGACCAGATTTTATTAACAAAGCCTTATCTGGGATTAGTCGAATGAATCCCCAGGATTTAAACCAAAACTCGACTTTCCAAAGCATCAAAAATACTATTCCTGGCAGTGGCGATGCCGGTAAACTCAACTTTATTGAGGAAAGTTTTAATTCAGTTAGCGGTTGGATGAGTGGGCTGGTGACAAGCAATAATTTAACCCCACAAAAAGTAATTGGTAATTTGCAATCTTTCACACAAATTGCTGATGACAAGCTAGATTATCTAGCAGCATTTATAGATGTGTCTACAAATTACTATGAACACACAGGAACTCAGACTTTAGCACGACGTTTAATTGAACGAGCGATCGCTGAAATTTAGTCTGTAGGGGCGCAGGGTCTGCGCCCTCTATTTTATTGAATTCTAGCGATAACCACTATATTTTGAAGTACAAGAAGAAATAATTAACCGCAGATGGAAGAAGATGGACGCAGATAAACGCAGATAAATTTGGACTTCATCCTTTTAAATCTGAGTCTTTATGAGTATAAGTATGACAGCTTGTCTTTTGACACAATTTCTATTTATAGGGAAAATGGAAATTAGTGATTTTTATTACCGGGTGTGAGTCCAAAAATATGACTAAGAATTTTTTCCTACCAGTTTATTTACTAAGTTTACTGGTGACATTTCCTGCTGTAGCTGCTGATAATGAAAATAATCAAAATGCAGTCAATTTAGATATTCCTAATTTAAGTGAAATTGAATTAACCGCCACAAATGCTCAATTATTAACCCAACAACCAACAGTAACCGAAGTTAAGCCAGAACCCGCCCCAGAAACAGATTTAACTCCTACAGACGATGCAGATATTTCCATAGACACCATTGGGGAAAAAGATGTTCTCCCTGAATCTACTCCCACTTATGTAATTGAAAAAGAAGAAATTCAAAAACAGGGTGCAACGAGTGTTGCTGATGTTTTAAAAAGAATGCCCGGTTTTGCTATTAATGATGTGGGACATGGCGCAGATATTCACACAGGTACATACTATCGAGGAGCTTCAATTAATCAATCTGTATTCCTGATTAATGGTAGACCAATTAATAGTAATATCAGTACATATCATGGTGCAACTGATTTAAATAGTATTCCGATAGAGGCTATTGAACGAGTCGAATTATATAGCGGTACGGCTGCTTCTTTATATGGTTCTTCAGCCTTTGGCGGAGTTGTCAATATCATTACCAAAGAAGGTTATGGCAAACCAAAACTAAATGCTAGTGCTGAATTTGGCTCATTAAACTTAAATAATCAACAGGTAACTTATAGTGGGTCAACGAATAAAGTCAAATACAACTTTAGCTTTGAAAGGTTCTTTATAGATAATCGTTATCGCGTTCCTGTTGGTGCTGCAAATCGTGATGCTCAAGGATACTTATTTAATGCAGATACAGCTACTAGCACTTATTTTGGTAGCATAGGTGTAGATTTAGATCCTAAAAACTCCTTGAATTTAGATGTAACTACCCTGAGTAGTCGTCGGGGGTTGATTTATTTCGGTTTTCCTTTACAAAGAGACCGATTAGATCATGATGGTTTGAATATTGGCTTATCTTGGAAAACTCGACTTGGTAAGGGAGAAAATTCCAATTTAACAACTACATTGGGTTACAACCGAGATTATTTTAGCACATACGGACCAACGGGAGCGACATTTTACCGAACCGGAATTTTAGATACACAACAATTCAAAGCTAGGATAGATCATGAATGGAAAATTACCCCGAATAATCAATTACGTTGGGGATTAGATTTAAAAAATACCGATTTAATTGGCGATGTTTTGAGTACGAATCCTGCCCTAATTGCTAAAAACGAAAGAGAAGATAGAAGTACATTTAATACGGCTTTATTTGCTGTTAATACTTGGCAACTTAGCGATGCTGTGCAAGCAGATTTAGGGGTAAGACAAAACTTTGATAGTCAATTTGGGAGTTATTTTAATCCTAGTGTTGGATTACGTTATGCAGTTAATCCAGTCATTGCAGTGCGTGGAAGTTGGGCAGGGGCGCAACGCAATCCTGGGTTGGATCAATTATATGTTTTTGATACGGTTCATAATTGGAATCCTAACCCCGATTTAAAACCAGAAACAGGTTCTACTTGGACGGCGGGAATAGATGTGAGATTGTCTGCAAATTTGTTAGGACAATTTACTTATTTTGGTAATAGTTTAGATAATCGTTTGGGCATAATTAGTGGCAGATGGGAAAATATTGGTTTAGTAGATACCAATGGTTTAGAAGCAGCATTGCAATTAAAAATTGCCAGTGCATGGTCAGCTTTTCTCAACTATACTTACACAGATGCTCAAATCAAAACTGGCAGAGAAAAGGGATTACAATTAGGATTAATTCCCTATTCTTGGCTACAAACTGGAATTGGTTATCAAAAGAATGGATGGCAAGGTAATTTATATGCTACTTATAATAGCGGTACTCGTCGTTCTGTTTTTAATAATGCAGCAGCAGGAGAAAAAAGTACAGATTTTGCCCCGTCTTTCTTTAATTTAGATTTGAGTGGACGGATTCCTGTAAATAAAAACTTGGGATTAACTTTTTACTTAGAAAATCTTCTGGGTGAACAATATGAACGAGTGAATCGGATATATAGTCCTGGTTTTACTTTCCGTGTGGGTCTAACTTCTAGTTTGTAGGCAACTTTCCCTCAATTTAGGTACAATCTATAAGCTGACATAACCTTGACTTAACCAAAATGACAAGCATCTCCACCCCTACCCTCAAAATCCCCGAACTCCTAGCACCTGCGGGTAACTGGGAATGCGCCCAAGCAGCAGTAGAAAATGGTGCAGATGCGATTTACTTTGGTTTAGAAAAGTTTAACGCGAGAATGCGGGCTGAAAATTTCACAGAAGCAGATTTACCCGAATTAATGGAATTTTTGCACCTGCGGGGAGTCAAAGGTTATATCACGCTGAATACCTTGATTTTCCCCCAGGAACTAAGGGAAGCACAGCAATACCTCAAAACTATCATTTCTGCTGGTGTTGATGCTGTGATCGTGCAAGACGTGGGGATTTGTCGGCTGATTCGTCATCTTTCCCCTGACTTTCCGATTCATGCTTCGACCCAAATGACTATTACCAGTGCTGCGGGGGTAGAATTTGCTAAATCTTTGGGTTGTCAATTGGTAGTTTTGGCAAGAGAATGTTCGATTTCTGAAATTAATAAAATTCAACAACAAATATCTCAAAAAAATACTTCCTTACCTTTAGAGGTTTTTGTTCATGGTGCTTTGTGTGTCGCATATTCTGGACAATGTTTAACCAGTGAATCACTAGGAGGACGTTCTGCAAATCGGGGAGAATGCGCTCAAGCTTGTAGAATGCCTTATGATTTAATTGCAGATGGGGAAGTTGTGAATTTAGGTAATAGAAAATATTTATTAAGTCCTCAAGATTTAGCAGGTTTAGACGTTTTACCAGAGTTAGTTAAATCTGGAGTGACTTCTTTGAAAATTGAAGGACGGTTGAAAGCACCGGAATATGTTGCTAATGTAACTCGCGTTTATCGTCAAGCTTTAAATCAACTATTAGAAACAAATGTAGAGACGTTTTCTAGTCGAAAGAAAGACCAATATAAGTTAGAAATGGCATTTTCTCGCGGACTATATACAGGTTGGTTTGAGGGAATTAATAATCAAGAATTGGTACATGGAAGATTTGGTAAAAAACGGGGTGTTTATTTGGGAGAAGTTACCCGAATTAGAAATGCCGAAATAACAATAAAGCTAGAAGCACCTGTTAAACCCGGAGATGGGATTGTTTTTGATTGCGGACACCCAGAAAGGAAGGAAGAAGGGGGACGAATATATGCAGTTATTCCTAATGGTCAGGATGTCATCTTAACTTTTGGCAGAAATGATTTAAATTTCCATAATATCCATATAGGTGATAAAGTTTGGAAGACAAATGATCCAGAATTGGATAAACAAATCCGTCAAAGTTATACTGGAGAACATCCCCAATTTACCAGACCGATTAATATCGAAGTACATGGAGAGATTGGCGAAAAACTAATAGCTATATCCCGTGATCAATCTTGGAATATAGTGCAAGTAGAATCAGAAATATTGATAGCTGAGGCACATACAAAACCCCTCTCAACAGAAAGATTAAAAGAACAATTTGGCAGGTTAGGAAATACACCTTTCCATTTAGATACTTTTATAAATAATCTCAACGGTAATATTATGTTACCTGTGAGTGAGTTAAACCGAATGCGTCGGGAAATAGTTAGCAAATTAGAGGAATTAAGAAGTAGACCCAAACTTTGGGAATTAAATCATCACGGAAAATGGCAAGATTTAATTAGTTCTAAATCTACACCAATTCCTGCTTCCCCTTCCCTGATTGTTTTGGTGAGAAACATCGAACAATTAAAAGCAGTATTAACAACAGATATCAAAACTATATATTGTGAATTTGAAGATCCTCGCAATTATAAAGAAGCAGTAAAAATAGTGCGAGAATCAAAACAGGAAGAAATTAGTATTTTTGTCGCACCACCCCGGATAACCAAACCTGGAGAAACCTGGATTTTAAAACAAGTTCTTGCTTCCCAAGCTGATGGTTATTTAATTAGAAATTATGACCAATTAGAATATTTTGCGAATGAAAGATGTGTTGGTGACTTTTCCTTAAATATTGCTAACCCTTTAACCGCAGATTACTTTAAAAACCGCTTTAATTTAGAACGATTAACAGCATCTTACGACTTAAATATTAATCAACTGGAAGATCTAATTACCAATTACCCAGCACAAAATTTTGAAGTCACAATTCATCAACATATACCAATGTTTCACATGGAACATTGTGTATTCTGCGCTTTTCTATCTGAAGGAACAGATTACACCAATTGTGGTAGACCTTGTGATACACAAGCGGTTATAATCAGAGACAGAGTAGGTAGTGAACACATTCTTAAAGCAGACGCAGGATGCAGAAATACAGTATATAACGCCACAGCACAAACCGGAGCAGAATACGTACAACGGCTGATTTCATTGGGTTTACAGCACTTACGGATTGAATTTGTCAGCGAAACACCAGAACAAGTGGAAAAAACCATACATAGCTATCAGAAATTACTCCAAGGAGAAATCATCGGTTCGCAACTGTGGAGAGAATTGAAGCTACAAAACCAATTAGGTGTGACTCGTGGTGCATTGGGGATAATGTAGCTAAATGGCAATAAGTAGTATTACAATACTTATGCACCTTGATTACTACTTTTTATGTCCAGTTTAATGCCCCAGTGCCAGCAATTGCAAGCACAAGTTGAATCTATTCTCCAACTTCTACAGCAAGAATCAGCTTTGCGTTCTCAAGATATTACATCTGTGCAAATTTCTTTGGATAAAGCGATTTCTCCCAAGTTTGAAATTGTGTTTGCGGGTGCTTTTAGTGCGGGTAAATCAATGTTGATTAATGCACTTTTGGAGAGAGAATTATTATATAGTGCAGAAGGACACGCAACTGGTACAGAATGTAAAATTGAATATGCACCTGTAGATTCAGAAAGAGTTGTTTTAACCTTTTTGAGTGAAAAAGAAATTCAAGAACAAGCGGTGTTTTTGTGTCAACAATTGGGATTTAATACCGTAGAGAATATCCATAAACAAGATGTAGTTGATTTATTGCATCAAGGTTGTACAGCAATTATTCAACAAGAGGGAGGAGAAAGTAAATCAGAACGTGCAAAACAAGCAAAAGCATTAATTTTGCTATTAGAAGGATATGTCACAAATCGAGATCGCATTAATACAATCAATAATGCGACATACTCGATGGAACAATTTAATTTTACTAACCTCAAAGAAGCCGCAGGATATGCTAGAAGAGGTAGTAATAGCGCGGTTTTGAAACGAATTGAGTATTATTGTTATCATCCGCTTTTGGAAGATGGTAACGTCATTATAGACACACCAGGAATTGATGCACCAGTAGAAAAAGATGCACAATTAACATATCAAAAAATTCAACATTCAGATACCTCAGCAGTAGTTTGTGTTCTCAAACCTGCGTCAGCAGGAGATATGACGAAAGAAGAAACCGAACTATTAGAAATAATGCGGGAAAATGCAGGGATTAGAGATAGGGTTTTTTATATCTTTAATCGCATTGATGAAACTTGGTACAAGAATCAACTTAGACAACGTTTAGAAGATTTAATTAACAGTCAATTTCGAGATACTAACAGAGTTTATAAAACCAGTGGTTTGTTAGGATTTTATGGAAGTCAACTAAAAAAAACAAGCATACAGGATAGATTTGGATTAGATTCGATTTTTGCAGAAAGTGTTAAAGGTTTAGATAGTAGAGAAGAAACACCACAATTTGTCAATGAATTTAATCGCTACTGCGTTGCTTCAGGTAAACTTTCTCCCAGTCAATTTAGAATTTCTCTCCATAATTATGAAACTTCTAATCACAACTATGTGAGAATTTTAAGCGAACAGGGAACACCGTTAATTAATCAACTCATTCAAGATAGTGGAATTGAAGAATTTCGCACATCAATTACTCGCTATCTCACAGAAGAGAAACGTCCCCAATTATTCAAAAATCTCGCAGATGATTTAGAAGATATTTGTATCAAACTCAAAAAACACTATCAAAGTGTGCAAATTAATTTAGATAGTCAACCGCGAGAAATCGAGAGTATGAAAGAATATGAGTTGCAAAAATTAAATCAGCAACTCCAGCAAGTTGGAAGAGAATTTAATCAGCATATTAATGATGAAATCAACAAGATTATTAATAATAACTGCGAAGACTTTGAAGCAGATTTTCGACAATTACAATCACGGATGATTCGTCGTCTTGATGAATTATTAGATACCTTTTCTGTAGCTGATGCTTACCGTCGCGCTACTTTGAGTCATCCCCGCAATGCAACTGCACCTTTATTAGCTATTTTAGTAGAGGCTTTTTATTATCTATCAAATGAGTTAGAAGACATTTTTATAGAGTCTTGTCAACAAGTTGTTGCTAATCTATTTCAACAGGTAATGGAAAAGATTAGAAAATCAGAATATTACCGTCAATTATATCGCTTACTAGGGAATGATGGAGGAATAGAATTACAGGTAAAAGTCATAGAAGAACGGGTTTCTCAAGCTTTAATTAGTGCTGCTAGAGTGGAGTGCGATAGATTTGTCAGAGAAAGTCCTAGATTTTACAACGAAGGCACATTTTCTATCTATCAATTTCGACAAGTATTAGAACAAACTTCCCAAGCTTACGACGCAGGAAGTGTAATTGAAGCTGAACCTGCAATTAGACAATTATTGAAGTTAGATTTTGAACCGAAAGTTTCTGATACTATTCGTAAATCCTTCCGTCAAACTATCAACCAAACTATCAAAACTCAGTTATTACCAATGGGGGAAAAACAAGCAGATGAGATATTACAACAATATACTCATGCGCGGGGTTATTTAGAGAAGACTTTACAACAAGAAGCTGAGGAAAAGATTGCTAATAATCAACGTTTGTTGAGTCAGGTTGAGGGGAAAATTGAGGAATATAATACAGCAGTTGCGGGAATTAATGGCTGTTTACAAGCGATGCAGTTATATGAACATTTACTGCCGATAATTGGGGAAGAATAGGTATAATATTTTAGGTGAATACGAGGTTTTTCTGTGTTCACCTAATAGGAGTTTTCTCACGCAAAGGCGCAAAGACGCAAAGGAAGAAAGAGATGAAAGATAATTTTGAAATTATAAGTTCTGAACAAAGTGATGTTGTGATTGATTTTGATGGTTATATTTTAAAAGCCAGTCAATTAGATTTAGCTTTGTCAAAAGTAATCTTAGATAAGGGTAGTTTAAAGCACTTAAATCATGAACTAGAATCTATAAATAGTCGTGTTTTACCATCTGTGAAAAAACCTGATGATTGGATAAATAATGGTGTTGATTGTCAGATTTTAAAACCTAGTAAAAATTGGCAAAAAGGAAAATTAAGAATGAAAGTTTCTCTAGAATTTTGTCCTGACGAACCAGAAATCAAAGAACCAGAATCACTCCTTCAGGAGATAGAACGTAAGCTAAATGAAGCTACATCATAAATTAATTAGTCTACGCAGGTGGACTTTGTTTGTGTAGATGCGATTTTAATTAATTGTCTGAATCAGGATGTCCAGGATTTAAGGATTTTCAGGATTATTAATTTATTAATTGTCCAAATCAGAGTTTTATCATGTAAAAACGCAAAGGAAGAAAGAGATGGAAGATAATTTTAAGTTGATAGAATGCAATGATGATGATGTGATTGAATGTAATGATTTAACTTACAAAGTTAATAAATTGAAACAAGCATTTGAATTTATAGGGAGTGATACAAACTTTTTAAGTTCTTTATGGGAAGCATTACGAAGACAAAAAATTCATTATTTACAAGACAGACATTATAATACTGAATGCTTCAAGGAAGGTATGGAGGTTAAAATGCTAAACTTAGGTTCTAAATCTTGGAAGAAAGGAAAATTGAGATTTAAACTTAGCATTGAATTTTATGTTGAAGAAGAACACACAGAAATCAAAGAACCTGAATCACCTCTTGATGATTTACGACGTAAGATAAATGAGGCTACATCATAAATAAATTAGTCCACGCAGGTGGACTTTGTTTGTGTAGATGCGATTTAATATTTTGTCTGAATCAGGATGTCCAGGATTTAAGGATTTACAGGATTATTAATTGTCTGAATCAGGATTTTCTAAAAAGTTAATTTATTTTAAGATTGATAATTGATGATATATTTATTAGTATGATTAGTGAAGATAGTAAACAGTAAAACCTTTATTCTCAAATAATTAAATCAAGAAATCCTCACATCCCCAAATATAAATATCAAACTACATCCTGTACATCCTGAAATCCTGGACATCCTGATTCAGACAAAATATCAAATCAAAAAATCCCAAAATATAAACACCAAACCACATCCTGTAAATCCTCAAATCCTGGACATCCTGATTCAGACAAAATATCAAATCAAAAAATCCCAAAATATAAACACCAAATCACATCCTGTACATCCTCAAATCCTGGATATCCTGATTCTGACAGAAATTTTAATCTATGAATAAAACCCCACGCATTCCCATACCTCAAGAAGTCAGAAACTACGTTTTCCAAAGAGACAAATATCAATGTCAAAGCTGCGGTAAAATCTCCCAAGAAACTCAACTCAGTATTGATCATATTATCCCCTTATCTCGTGGGGGAAAAAACGATATTAGTAATTTACAAACTCTCTGCTTACAGCGATTTCCAATCATATAAGGTACATCCTAGCCCCCTCATCGCTTGCGGGGAGGGGGTTGGGGGTGGGGTTCTTGTTCCAGGTTTGATGACAATTTGCTGTAACTTGTAATCAGCAAAAAACTAATAACATTGACAATCGGTTTCGACGACATTTTGAAACTTAGTGATATTTAGATCCCCGACTTCTTAGAGAAGTCGGGGATCTGATTCTTATTCTTTCACCGTTTTAAACCATTCACTTATCCCGTCAGCTAAAATATTAGCCATTTTCTTCTGTGCTTGAGGATTAACTATCTCTTCAAATTCATCAGGACTACTCATAAAACCCAATTCTAATAATACCGCCGGTGCAGCACTAGGACGAGTCAGGGCTAAATTATTCCAAAATACACCGTAGGAAGGTTTACCAAGTTTTTTAACTACGTAATTTTGTAAAAATACTGCGAGGCTGTGTGATTGAGGATGATACCAAAAAGTACCAAAGCCTTTAGTTTTTTCCGCATCACCATTATCTGGTAAAGAGTTATGATGAACGGAAAGAGCGATCGCAGGTTCTTGTTTATTAATTATCGTCTGACGTTCCACCAAAGACACATCTCGATCATCCTCCCTCGTCATCACCACCTTAGCACCGCGCTTCACCAACTCATCTCGCAGCAATTGAGAAATTATCAAATTCACATCTTTTTCTAAATACCCAGTTGGTCCACTAGCACCAGATTCTTTACCACCATGCCCAGGATCAAGTACAATTTTGATGCCAGATAAAGGTAAACGTTTGCTATTTTTCAGATCGGGTGGATGACGTAAAGTTAAAACCAAAGTTGTATTGTCATACCTCAGCTTATAGCCCCACTGTTGGATGTTTTTGAGGTTAAAAGTATATTTGATCTGTGTGGGACTTACCTGTTGCCAATCTAGGCGAGAAATCAGGCGATTATCATCTAGGCGAATTGTGTCTGTTTGGGCAGTGGTATTGTAAAGGGTAAGAGTGAAAGCATTATTTCCCTGTTCCACACTCACCGGCACAGCAGTTTCTAAAGGGAAACGAATCTCCGTCGCTTCAGCTAATTGCCGATAACCCACACTCCGAATCACCGTCTGTGGTGCAACCGCACCTGATATAATTTTAGTTTCCTTGCTATTAATCCAAGCCCCATAGTCTAAGCGCAACCATTCACCGTTCTTACCCGTAACACTCGCCATAGTTCCCTTTGGCAATGGTGTAAGTCGTGAATAATCGGTACTAGATCCCGTGCGAGTAACGCCTGATTCTGATGCAATTTCTGCAACTGGTAACTGTGTCGGGGACAGAATTTCGATTTTGCCTAAACCAGTTTGAGTTATTCTTTGATCATTAATTTGTAAATTAAATTGAGGTTTTCCTAAATCAGCAGCATTTGTGACTGTTGTACAACCTTGGTATTTGGTAAGACTAGAAAGATTAGGCTGATTTAACCCCGTCAAGACACTTGAATTTGGAGGTAATTGTGCCTGGGAAGGTTGGGGTAAAAGGGCAATATTTTGATTTACCAGATTCACCCAGACAGTAGCTTGAGGTGGTGCAACTGCACTAAAACAAATTAATTCTCCTGGTAATCTGGCAATATCAGCAGCAGGAGTCAAGGAATCCTTAGCAAAGCCTAAACCTTGGGGTAACTCAGGTTGAGTAGACACCCTGATGATCTTAATCTCTCGTTCTTGATTTTGGTAACGGACTTTAAATATATTTTCCCCTAACTGCAAGGGAAAACTAGGGGAAAAATGCCCAGCTTTGCTACGGTTAATCAGCTTACCATTAATTAAAACCTGACCTTTGGGGGGGGCTGTACCGATAAAAAATATTTTTTCTGTGCTGGTTTGGTAGTTTGTCGGGGGAAAAACTACTAAAAGTGGTTCTTGTGCTAATGCAACTGAGGAGGTGACTAAGAAATTAAATAATACTAACCCTAAGAGTTTTTTCATGGACAAACACAGAAGATTTGAGGATAGAGACTGTGGCACAATAGCCAAGATGGAATCAAATATGAATGCAAAAGTGGCAATACATTGGTCTCAAATAAGAGAATTCAATCGGGTAAAATTCATCCTGCATACAAGCCTCCAACATTGTTTACACAAATTCTCCTGCGGGAACAAAATCTATTAAGAGTTGCTAGAAATTGAAAATACTATGACTAAGTTTATCTTTGTAACTGGGGGCGTTGTTTCCAGTATTGGTAAGGGCATTGTAGCAGCAAGTCTGGGACGTTTGCTTAAATCGCGGGATTATTCGGTTTCGATTCTTAAACTCGATCCCTATATTAACGTTGATCCAGGCACAATGAGTCCTTTTCAACATGGGGAAGTTTTTGTCACCCAAGACGGTGCAGAAACAGATTTGGATTTGGGACATTACGAGCGCTTTACTGATACTTCTATGTCTCGATTAAACAGTGTTACTACTGGCTTGATTTATCAGTCAGTTATTAACAAGGAACGCCGAGGCGACTACAATGGCGGCACTGTTCAGGTAATTCCGCACATTACCAATGAAATCAAAGACAGAATTCTCAGAGTTGCTAAAGAAACTAATCCTTCCGCCGTGATTACGGAAATTGGTGGAACTGTGGGTGATATTGAATCACTGCCTTTTTTAGAAGCAATTCGCCAATTGCGAAAGGAAGTAGGAAAGCGTAATGTGTTATATATGCACGTTACTTTGTTGCCTTGGATTGCTGCGGCGGGAGAGATGAAAACCAAGCCTACTCAACATTCTGTGAAAGAATTGAGATCCATTGGCATTCAACCAGATATTCTAGTATGTCGGAGCGATCGCCCCATTCCTGTGGGCTTGAAACAAAAGTTATCAGAGTTTTGTGATGTCCCTGTAGAATGTGTTATTACCAGTCCAGATGCCCGTAGTATCTATGAAGTCCCAGTAATTTTAGAACGGGAAGGATTAGCCGAACAAGTTCTCAACTTACTGCAAATGGAACAACGTCAACCCAATATGACCCAATGGGAAACGATGGTAGACCGGATGTATAATCCTCAACACACCGTCGAAATCGCCATTGTTGGTAAATATGTGCGGTTAGGTGATGCCTACCTTTCTGTGGTTGAGTCTTTACGTCATGCGGCTATTGCAACTCATGGTGATTTGCGTCTGCGGTGGGTAAATTCGGAAGTTTTGGAAAATGAACCACCGGAAAACTATCTATCAGGTGTTGATGGTATCATCGTTCCTGGCGGCTTTGGTAGTCGGGGAATAGACGGGAAAATTGCGGCGATTAAATACGCACGCGATCGCCAAATTCCCTTTTTAGGTTTATGCTTAGGAATGCAGTGTTCCGTGATTGAATGGGCGAGAAATGTCGAAGGCTTATCTAATGCCAATAGTGCCGAATTTGACCCATATACGGACAATCCAGTTATTAACCTGTTACCAGAACAACAGGATGTGGTAGATTTAGGCGGAACAATGCGCTTAGGGTTATATCCTTGTCGGGTACTTCCCAACACTCTAGCTTTCCAACTTTATCAAGAAGAAGTCATTTACGAACGCCACCGTCACCGTTACGAGTTCAACAATGTTTACCGCAGTCAATTATTAGATTCTGGTTACTTAGTGAGTGGCACATCTCCAGATGGTAGATTAGTGGAAATTGTCGAATATCCCAAACATCCCTTCTTTATCGCTTGTCAATTTCACCCTGAATTTCAATCTCGCCCTAATGCACCTCATCCTTTATTCAAAGGATTTATGACCGCTGCCATTTCTCAATCTCATTCTGCAACTGCTACACCTAAGCCTGTACAAGTGTGACAGGGAACAGGTGACAGGGAACAGGTGACAGGTGACAGGTGACAGGGAACAGGGAACAGGTTACAGGTGACAGGGAACAGGTTACAGGGAACAGGGAACAGGTGACAGGGAACAGGGAACAGGTGACAGGGAACAGGGAACAGGGAACAGGGAACAGGGAACAGGGAACAGGGAACAGGGAACAGGGAGCAGGGAACAGGGAACAGGGAACAGAAAAATTCAGTTGTATAATTAACTCTGTCCCATTATTTAATAGACATCTCCGAGAAATAATGTAGAGACGTTCCATGGAACGTCTCTACAAAGGTTTTAGGATACGCATATTTGTCTAATTGTTAATGCTAACTTAGCAGCGCCTACCATTCCTGCTGCATTTCCTAATTCTGCTGGGAGAATTTGCAAACCTGCGCGAGATGTTGGTAAAACTCGGTTTTCGATTTCTGCTATTAGTGACGGTAAGAAAAATTCAAAACTCCCACTGACACCACCACCAATAATAATTGCTTGGGGTGTCAGCACATAGAGTAAACTGGTTAAACCAATTCCTAAGTCTTTACCATATTCTTGCCAAAAAGTCAAGGCTTCTGGATTTCCGGTTTGGGCAAGTGCGCCTAATTCTGCTGGTTCTTTGCCTGTGCGGCGACGGATAGCAGATATGGAAGTATGTTGTTCTAATGAACCTTGATTGCCACTATTACACATCGGTCCATCAGGATTTAAGGTAATTAAACCTAATTCTGCTGCTGCACCTTGATGTCCGACAAACAATTTACCATCAAGAATAATTGCCCCACCAACGCCAGTTCCCAAAGTTAGTAAAATCAAATTGGGGAAATTTCGACCTGCACCTAACCAAGCTTCTCCTAAACCTGCACAGTTAGCGTCATTTGCCAAAATTGTCGGTTTACCCGTTTTGGCTTCTAACCAATCTGCTAAGGGGACATCATGCCATCCTACGAGATTAATGGCAACTTTGGCAATGCGTCCCGTAGCATCAGCAGGACCCGGAGTACCCAAACCAATGGCGATACTTTCATTATTGGGGTCAATTTCGGCGATCGCATCTACAATAGCAGATAATACCGCCTCTGGTGTTGCCGGTTGGGGAGTATCCACAGATAAAGATTGTAAACAATTACCATCTGCTGTAAATCGTCCCAACTTAATCGCAGTCCCCCCTAAGTCAATTCCAATTACTTGTTTTGTCATTAGTTAGTTGTCAGTTGTTCGTTGTCAGTTGTTATTTTTCCCAATTACCAATTACCAATTACCCATTACCAATTACCCATTACCCTTTTTCATAACTTGCACATTTGCAATTGGGTATGAAGTTTTGTGTGCTTGTTGCCAATCTGTGATGGGTGCGCCTTTTAAAATACCAGATAAAGCTACAGAAATCATGAATCCACCTGTAGCAGCCGCAATTAAAGTAATATTATCGTTCACAAAACTCTCTCAGGTTGTCAGTTGTCAGTTGTCAGTTGTTAGTTGTTAGTTGTTAGTTGTTAGTTGTTGGTTGTCATTAGTTATTTTTTGCCAATGACCAATGACCAATGACCAATGACCAATGACCAATGACCAATGACTATTGCCTATTTTCTCTTCTCAGACGAGGATTGACAAATTCATTTAAGCCTTCACCAAGTAGTGATAACCCTACAACTAAAGTTGTCATTGCTAAACCAGGAAATAAGGTAGTCCACCAAATGCCTGTAGGTAGTGCTTCTAGAGCTTGTTTTAAATCATATCCCCATTCCGGTACTTCTTCGGGTAATCCTAAACCTAAAAATCCTAAACCGCCTAAGACTAATATGGCATCTGCGGCGTTGAGGGTAAAGAGGACGGGGACGCTTTGAATAACATTGAAAAATAGATACCGAGATAAGACAACCCAGGTAGAAGCCCCCATTGCTTGTGCAGCTTCGATGTACACTTCAGTTTTGACGCTAACGGTGTGGTTACGAACGACGCGATAATATTGGGGAATGTAGGCTATACTAATGGCGATCGCAGCATTTAAGATACCTCTCCCCACGACAAAAGCCAATGTTACCGACAGTAGTAATCCTGGCAGTGTATAAATACTATCCATTAGAAACAACAGAGCTTTATCTAATTTTCCTCCCAAATAACCGCTAACCATTCCCAATGGCACACCAATAATCATACTCAAAGATGTTGCTAAAGTCACAACTTGCAACGCCGCTTGCACACCAAACACACTGCGAGAGAAGACATCATAGCCTAAACGACTTGTACCAAACCAATGTTTAACCGAAGGCGCTTCATGAATAGGGTTAGCAAGAAATTCCTTCGGGTTTTGCAACCACCCCCAACCTTGAAAAACAGGAGCAAAAAAGGCTAAAAAGATGAAAAATAGAGTCATACCCAACCCAATCTGCATTAATCGCTGGGAGAGGCTAGGATTTTTGGGAAATTTCCAGAAATTGGGTAATTGCTTTTTTGTGATTGTCATCTAAACACCGGCTTTAAAAATTTGATTAGCAGTTAAATTTAACTCTGGCCAACTTGGTGATATTATCAGGTCATTATCTCTAAACTGACTAACTTGATATTCTTCATCTATTAGGTGATAAATAGAAATAGTTGGTTGTTTGGGATTGCCAATAAATGCTCTACCACCTAAAGCAGCATAATCAACAATCCAATATTCAACAATCCCCATTTGTTCATAATCAGCCAGTTTTTTGTGGTAATCATCACGCCAATTTGTACTGACAATTTCCACCACAAGAGGAACAGACGCAGATTCACTAATAGTAGACTGTTTTTTCCACAAAGGTTCATTGACGAGATTAGACCGATTTAACAGTATTATGTCTGGTAAGTATGCTGATTTGCTGTTTGCTGATTTGATTAAAGCTGTTTTGGGGCTGAAATAAGGAAGTCTTAGCCGACTAAACTCTAATGTAATTTGTGTAGCTAAAAATCCAACAATTTCTTCATGATCTCCTACGGGTGGTGTCATTTCTACAATTACTCCATCATGTAATTCATAGCGGACTCCTGTATTTGGATACCACTCTGTAAACTCTTCAAAGCTGACTAATTTAGTTTGAGGTAAAGCTTGAATCATAATTTAAGTAGGTTAGCATTGAAAATCGTCGTTATGGCAAGGCAACAGGCAAGAGGCAAGAGGCAAGAGTGAAGAGGGTTTGGGCGATTTTACTTTTCTTTACACAGATTGGTTTTATTGTGTTCACCTACTTACCCGCCTATAAAATTGTAGAGTGAGTTAGCTATGTTTAACCATAAGAGTACCGTGATATATGGCTTTTGACCTAATTTTTATACTCCATTCAAGTGGATCACACCATATCATATTTGCAGCCCATGATTATATCAAAAAAGTAACGTAACTGCATTATCTGGGCAAGGATAGCCCAACTGAGACAAAACTAATACAGGAAATGGGTTCTGTCTGCCCATTCCCAAACTACAATAAGAATATATATCCGAATATTTTGATTAATTTGCTCTATGTCAGTTTTAGCAGCGATCGCAGTCTTGGCTATTTTGATCTTAGTACATGAGTTGGGACATTTCATAGCCGCCCGTTCTCAAGGCATTTATGCTAACCGCTTCTCCTTGGGTTTTGGTCCGATTCTTTTAAAGTACCAAGGATCAGAAACAGAATACACTATCCGTGCCTTCCCTTTGGGTGGCTTTGTCGGCTTTCCCGATGATGATCCAGATAGCGAAATTCCCCCCAATGACCCAAACTTGCTGCGTAACCGCCCAGTTTTAGACCGTGCTATAGTCATTAGTGCTGGTGTAATCGCCAATTTAATCTTTGCGTATTTAATGTTGGCTTTACAACTGGGAATCGTTGGTATACCCCAAGAATTTCAGTATCAACCAGGTGTACTTGTCAAACCTGTAAACGAACAATCCGTCGCTTATCAAGCAGGGATTCGGGAAGGAGACATTATTATAGCTGTGAATGGTCAAGAAATTCCACTAGGTAAAGATGCAACCACATTATTAACCAAGGAAATCCAAACCCACCCTAATCAAGAAATTGACCTGAAAATTCAACACGAAACCCAACAAACCAACCTGAAACTAACACCCAAACAAGGTGCTGATGGTAAAGGTGTGGTAGGAATTGAATTGGGTCCAAATGGTAAAGCAATTTATCGTCGTCCTCAAGATATTGTCGAGATTATCAAAGTTGCTGCTAATCGCTTCCAACAGTTAGTTGTAGGAACATTTCAAGGTTTTGGGCAGTTAATTACTAATTTTGGACAAACGGTGGGACAAGTTTCTGGACCTGTAAAAATTGTCCAAATTGGCGCACAATTAGCAGCTAGTGATAGTACCAATTTATTTTCTTTTGCGGCAATTATTAGTATTAACTTGGCAATTATTAATATTTTGCCTCTTCCCGCTTTAGATGGTGGACAATTAGCATTTTTACTCATTGAAGGATTATTTGGTAAGCCTTTACCTAACAAAATTCAAGAAGGTGTGATGCAAACTGGCTTAGTGTTACTTTTAGGATTAGGTATTTTCCTAATTGTCAAAGAAACAACCCAATTAACATCCCAGCTAGAATGGGTACAACAATTGTTTCAAAAATTGTAACTCCAGCTATTCTCAATAGGAATTGTAGGGGT